>CAYJGA010000041.1:0-9628 GCA_964369255.1 uncultured Desulfovibrionaceae bacterium | reverse complement strand
GGCGTTGCTTGCTTTTTTGCGCTTCCTTGCATCTCACCTTTTTTGAACGGCCTGTGAATTTGGACTTTTTCAACAGGCTGTTAGAGCGTCTCTCTAAATAAGCTTTTGATAATTTTTCAACTGGTAAACGGACTATAAGCATGAAAATATGGTATAAGAGTGTTCCCTTCGTCAAGGACGATGTGACGCTCGCTTTGGAATGTGGCGTGGATGGATTGATTGTACCGGAGGCCTTTGTGGAAAAAGTATCAGGCCATGCGCGCGTCGCGACGCGCTCAGAGGTAGAGATGCCATCTCTGCTCCTCCAAAGTAAGGAAGAGGAAGAAACGCTGGTCACCCGCTTGCAGAAACAAGAAAATATCGTCCTTGCTCACGGATGGGAAATCATCCCCGTGGAAAACCTCCTCGCCCAATGCGACAATGTGGCGCTGGAAGTCACAAACCTTGATGAGGCGCGCCTTGCGGCGGGCATCCTCCAACGCGGCGTACAACATCTTGTGGTCATGCCAGAAGCGCTGACAGTGCTCAAAGGCATCGTGCGTGAATGTAAGGTGATGCAAGGGCATATGACACTCCAAGAAGCCGTTGTCACGAAGGTGCAAACTGTAGGGCTTGGGCACAGGGTCTGTGTGGACACCCTCTCCGTCCTCCAAAGAGGACAAGGCATGCTTGTGGGCAATTCCAGTGCTTTCACCTTTCTCGTACACGCAGAAACTGAGCACAACGAATATGTGGCGGCGCGACCTTTCCGTGTCAACGCAGGCGCTGTCCACGCATACACCCATATGCCCGTAGATACGACGCGCTATCTTGGCGAATTGGGCGCAGGGCAAGATGTGCTCATCATCGACGCGCAAGGAAACACGTCCATCGCCTGCATAGGACGCGTCAAAACAGAAGTACGTCCCATGCTTTTTGTGGAAGCAGAAATCGACGGCAAAGTCGGCGCTGTGTTCTTGCAAAATGCGGAAACCATTTGCCTTACGCGCCCCGACGGCAGCCCCATCAGCGTGGTCAAGCTCCAAGAAGGCGACCGCATCCTTTGCCACACAGACAGTGCCGGGCGACATTTTGGTATGCGCATCGCCGAAGATATACAAGAGTCCTAAAACGCAGTAAATATTATAGTATTTCATGTGATTTAATCATTTTAGAGTGAAAGAGAAGGTTGAGTATGAATGAGCAAGATTATACAGAACGCTTGCAGTTTTTACGTGAAGAAATAAGTAGTATAGATAAAGAGCTTCTGTCCGTTCTCAACAAGCGCGCGGCTGCGAGCATTGAAGTGGGGCGCATAAAAAAGCAAGCCAATGATGCAGGTTTTGGGAAGACATATGAGCCGGTGCGGGAAAAGGAAATACTCGGCGAGATTATCACTCTTAATACGGGGCCGCTTCCACAAACACACTTGCACAACATTTGGCGTGAGCTTTTTTCCTCTTCGCGCTCTCTGCAAAGCCCACAAAATGTAGCCTACCTAGGCCCTGAAGGCACCTTCTCCTACTTTGCAGGCTCAGAATACCTCGGACACTGCGTAGAATTTCGCCCATACACGAGTTTTCACGACATTTTCCGCGCGGTCTTTGAAGAACAATGTACGCTTGGCATTGTTCCTCTTGAAAATTCAATCCAAGGAACCGTTGGACAATGCTTCGACCTCTTTCATAACTTTCACGTCTCCATTCGCGCAGAAGTGCTCATGCGCATTCATTACGCCCTCGTAAGCACACACCTCCTCTTAACCGACATCAAGTACATCTATTCTCACGCGCAAACATTGGCACAGTGTGAATCATGGTTGCGGACGCATTTGCCATGGGTTGAGCTTATCCCTGTTAAATCCAGCGCAGACGCCGCACGGCGTGCCCTTGAAGACAAAAACAGCGCCGCCATCGGTCATCCTGCGCTTGCCAAGCTCTATTCCCTCAACACCCTTGCTACGGGCCTTGAAACCAGCACGGGCAACTGGACGCGATATGTCATCATCGCTCCGGAAAGCACGGCGAATGACATACACGCCACCCCGCTTTCCCTTCAATTCTGCGCAAAAACAGAAATACAAAAGAAAACATCTCTCCTATTTACGCTTCCAGACAAACCCGGCAGCCTCTGCGCTGTTTTAGACAGTTTCGCGCAGCATGGCATCAACTTGCGCAAACTTGAGTCGCGCCCGCTCCACTGTTCACGAGGCGAACAGTGGCGATATGTCTTCTTTGTGGATGTTGAGCACGACTTATGTGAGCCTGCTTATATACACATTACCGAACAGCTCCGCTCCATATGCGATTCTTTCCGTATACTTGGTTCATACGCAACACTTCCGCAAAACAGCAACTCCGTCACATTTATGGACTCTGGCTGCATGGACACACTATGTTAATTTTTCAAGCGCCTTCCTCAAAATCTCTTTCTCATCGCCTCCTTATGGGTGCGGCTCTTGCGTCTGGCACATCCACTGTACGGCGCGCTCTTGCTTCAAAGGACATTGAGCAAACAAAGGCCGTACTCACAGCCGTGGGCGCCTCGTTCACCCCTGTCTCAGAACACGAAATACTTGTACGCGGTTGCGCAGGACGCCCGCAAGGTCACATACAAGAACAGGCGCAAGAACAGGCGCTTGCCGCAGAGCAGGCCGTCAGCTGTGACATGCACGAATCAGGCACATCGTGTCGCCTCCTCACCGCCATCCTCGCCGCAGGCCGCGGACGCTTTCGCATACACGGCGCGCCCCGTCTCCATGAACGCCCCGTCGGCGCGCTCACCAGCGCGCTCGCAACGCTCGGCATCCACATTACTTTTGAAGAGCGCAACAACTGCCCCCCCTTCCTTCTTGAGACACAAGGCTATCAAGGGCAAGAGGCCAGCATCGACTTAGACGAGTCAAGTCAATATCTGTCCGGCCTTCTCCTCGCCGCTCCTTGCACCGCGCAAGGGCTCACCATAACACTCCAAGGAAGCAAGGCCGTCTCCTTTCCCTATGTGGCACTCACACTGCACACACTCGAACTCTTTGGCATATCCTTCACTGTGGAGCAAAAGCACGACAATGTATGGCACAGCGTCAACTGGCGCAGGCTTGCCTCCCTTCTTGAAGTTGCGCCAAACTGTTTGCGTTTTTGCGTTCAGCCCGGTCAATATCGCTGTGCCGACTACACTGTCGAAGGCGACTGGTCCGGCGCTTCCTACTTTTTGGCGGCTGGCGCTGTGGGTAAAAAACCTGTCCGTATGAGAGGTTTACAGCGTAATTCCCTTCAAGGCGACATGGTCATGTTGGACATTTTACGAGATATGGGCGCACAAGTAGACTGGGAAGCAGAAGAGCTTATCATCTATCCACAAAGCGCACACGCTCCGCTGCATGGCATCAAGGTGGACATGGCGCAGTGTCCCGACCTTGTGCCCACAGTAGCCATGCTTGCGGCCTTTGCCACGGGCACAACGCGTATTCACAATGTTGCGCACGCACGCATTAAAGAATCCGACCGCCTCGCCGCACCTGCTGCGGAATTGCGAAAGGTTGGCGTGCGCGTGGAAGAGCACGACGACGGCCTCACCATCCACGGGCTTGGGAAAGCTCCCATCATTCCAGAGGGTACTCTATTTTGCGCCCACAACGACCACCGCATGGCCATGAGCTGCGCCCTTTTTGGCTTGCACGGAAACCCTGCACGCCCCATCCATATTGACGAGCCACAGGTCGTACAAAAATCCTTCCCCCATTTTTGGGATATGTGGCGAGCATTTCAATAAAGTAAAAGTAATATTTCTTTTTCCACACGACGGAGGTATGCTCAGAGCATCACTGTTTGCACACCTCCGCCCGCTTCTCCCTTCAAAATAGACAAAAAATCTTAAAAAAATTCCCTACTCGCCTCTTCTGAACTTGCAAAATAATTTAGAAAATGTCATGACTTTCATGACTACTGGTAAGTCTAAACAAAAATAAACATGTGCCGATGAGAATAAAGTGAAGTAATTTATGCGAGGCATACTTTGCCCTTTTCGCCATTGGCACACATTTTTTGGTTCATTTTTTTCACGTAAACCCCAATAGCATGAGGAATTATATCATGAACTTAAAGTTATTAGGAAAAATCCTACTCTCCACAATTGCTCCCGTAGTATTGGGGATTGCACTGCTCACATTCCTTGCATCCACCTTTGCAGCGCGGGGAACTTACGACGTAGCAGACGTCCAACTCCTTGAATTTGCAAAAAAGCAAGCCTCTGAAATCGACAATATCGTCCGCAATGCCACCTTCCTCGGACAGACCGTGAGCAGCAATGGGGACATTGAAGAAATTGTTCGCTATGCCAACGAACTCGGAAATGACAAGGAAAAATCACCAGAATTCAAGCGCTTTCAAGCAGCAGCCAATGACATTCTGGAAAACATTGTAGAAAAGTTTCCAAATATTATTTCGGCGCTTATTATCGCAAAAGACGGGCGCTCCATCGCCCACTCCATTCCTTCACGCGTGGGCATGGATTTGGCTAACTACAAAAGCTTTCGCTCTGCCATGAATGGCACAAATATGATTGACACGCAAATATCTCGCCAAACAGGCAAAATGAGCATCATGGTCACCACGGGCATCACAGACGACAAAACAGACAGCGGCGTTGACGGCGTCCTCATGCTTATCCTCAATATGGAAGCGCTCACACAAAACACCATACAAGACGTCAAACTCATGCCCACATCGAATATATTCTTGCTCAATAACGAAGGCATCATGCTCATGGAGCGCGCCTTCCCCGAACTCATTGGCAAGGACAACAGCATCTACGAATATGTGCGCACCGTCTTGGCAGAACGCACAGGCATTACGCGCTACGATTGGGAAGGCGTGCCAAAAGTCACACACTTTGCCGAACTACCCACCACAAAATGGGTCATCGGCATCGAAACGGACGAAAGCGACTTCTACATCATATCCAATGAAATCACTGTTATCCTCATCGTTGCGGGCATCTTCATCCTCCTTGCTCTTGCGGGCATCATCTTCTTTGTTGTGAAAAAGCTTGTACTCGTCGTTTCCCAAAGCGCAGACATTGCCACCTATGTGGCCGGGGGGAACCTCACACTTACCAGCACACAAGAACAGCACCTTCTCGCTGCAGAAGCCCGTAAGGACGAAATATCCACGCTCGCATTTGCCCTCCACACCATGATTCAAAACCTTGCAAAAATGGTCTTTGAGTCAGAAGAAAAGACAAAGGAAGCAGAACGCGCCGCAGACAAGGCCGCCGTCGCCACAGAAAGAGCGGAACAATCCGCCATTGAAGCTGAAGAAAAGCGCAAGAGTATCTTGCGCGCCGTAGAAAAGCTCGAAGGTATCGTCAACAATATTGCTTCCGCCGCCTCTCAGCTTTCCACACAAATCGAGACCTCCACCATGGGCGCCGAGGAGCAGTCTGCACGCATGACAGAAACTGCTGCCGCCATGGAAGAAATGAACAGCACAGTGCTTGAAGTGGCGCGCAATTCAGGCGCCAGCGCAGAAATTGCCGACAACACAAAAATCAAGGCACTTGAAGGCGCAAACATTACAGAAAAATGCCAGCAATCTATGACGCATGTCAAAGATGAGTCCTTAAAGCTCCGTAACAATATGAACGAATTGGCAAACCATGCGCAGTCCATCAACGCTGTCATGGGCGTCATCTCAGACATAGCCGACCAAACAAACCTCCTCGCCCTCAACGCCGCCATCGAAGCCGCACGCGCTGGCGAGGCCGGGCGCGGCTTTGCTGTCGTTGCCGACGAAGTGCGTAAGCTCGCAGAAAAAACCATCTCTTCCACCACGGATGTGGCCAATGCCATCAATGCCATCCAGCAAAGCACAGAGAAAAACGTCCAACAAGTGGACGCCGCAGTAGCACGCATTGAAGAAGCCACAGAGCTTGCCGTAGGCGGCGGTGTCGCCCTCCAAGGCATCCTCGACATGGCAGAAGAAAGCGCAGACGGCATCCGCACCATCGCCACTGCCAGTGAGGAGCAGTCCGCAACGTCCGACGAAATTGCCCGCTCCATCGCCACTGTTTCCAATATCGCCACTGACACAGTGAATGCCATGAACGAGGCATCGCGCGCCGTTGCGTCACTCACAGAGCAGTCGCAACAGCTTGCCGGTCTTGTGGAAAATTTGAGGAATGGTTAATAATTGAATTGAATTGAAAAAATTTATGGGGGGAAACTTTTTTTAGAAAAAAAAGTTTCCCCCCAAGAAAAAAGTCTTCCCCAAACCACTTTCGAAAAAACAAATCGGAATGACCTGACATAAACGCAAGTTTACTTATTTTCCTGTTGCACCTTACAAGGATTTCCAAAAGCGATTTTATTATCGGGAATATCCTTTGTCACCACACTCCCAGCGCCAATAACAACATTGTCGCCAATGCTCACCCCGGGCATGATAATAGCCCCGCCACCAATCCACACATTGCTTCCTATGCTGACAGGCTTTGCGATACTTTTGCAAAAGGCAAAGCTTCCGTCTTCACAAGCAGTGCCAAATCGTGCGGTGGCATTTTTGGGATGATATACAGTGTAAATTTGCACGGAAGGTGCTATGAGCGTATTGTCGCCGATGGTGATAGTATTACAGTCCAAAAAGACGCAATTCATGTTTACTTCGCAGTTATTGCCAAAATAAATATTGTTGCCATAGTCCACATAGAATGGCGCTGTAATCCATAGATGTTTTCCTCGTCCCCCCAAGAGTTCATCGAGAATTTTTTCCTTTGCCTCTAAGTCTTCGGAATTGAGCGCATTATAGTCCCGCGTAAGATTTTTTGCCCTATGCCATTGGCGCAATAAATCCTTATCGCCGCCCTCATACACATGCCCGGCAAGCATTTTTTCTCGCTCTGTCATTCAATACCTCTTATTACAAGAAATCCGGACAGCCTCTGTGAAAGTATCGACAGAGGCTGTCCGGATTTTCTATATCCTACAATATATTTGTTCTCAATGCATCAAATTACGAACCACCTTGAAGCATCTTGCGGCGTTGCGCTTCCATTTCTATTCTTTTACGCTCGGCAGTGACCTTGTCTGCCTCGGCCTTTCGCCGCTTACGAATTTTTTCAAGGCGCGCGTTTTGTAGGCGTTCGCGTTGCGATCGTGCTTCTTCTAGGAGCTTTTCTTTGCGTCTGTCAAAAATAATCGTGGAACGCAAAGCAGCAAGGCCAAGGGAAATAACAGTAATAATGGCAAAGAGTACCTTCTGAATTTCCCATTGTTGCGCAGCAAGTGTGCGCTTAATAAAGCCAAGGCCAATGTCATCCCCAAAGTAAATCAATGCAGGGATGCCAAGGAAGCAAATGAAAATGCCAAGCATTTCAATCCACATAAATGTCTTCAAGAATGTCAAAGAATAGAGTGTTCCGTCGCGAACGGCACGCAAAAAATTAAGCTTTTTCCGCAAAGAACGCAAAAGACGCTCCACTTCGTCCGTGTCTTCAAGAGCTTTCTGGAACACTTCAGCCTCTTCAAAGTTCGAGGCAAAAGCCCAGTTCAACGAACTGGCGGCTTCGTTAAATTCACGACTAAATTCCCGCAAAATCTTAGGGAAGGGGAACCATGAAGCCTCATCGCGGATTTCTTGCAAATTTGTCAGATAGTTTTTATAGCGCGCCCTCAACTCTTCCACTTGACGCTGGATATACTCCCCTACTTCTTTTTCACACACAGGACGACGCTTCACCACCTGCAAAAATGACACATAGCTCTGGGTGTCGGCAAGGTTTTGAATTTCTGTCAGCTGCGAATGCAAAATATGATAGCTCGGGTGATAAATGGGGAACCAAACCCGTATGCGCTCGCTGAGCAAGCGTATGTTCTCTTGCTCGTCCTTTGCAGCCTTTTCCGCCGCATGCCACAGGGGTTGTAAATGCGTCAAAATCAGAATTTGACCACGACCCAATTCGGGGTCGATGAGGCAGCGGTTAAAATATGTGGGGTCTTCGTGGATAAGCTTTGTAATTTGTCCCAAAACTTGTTCCGCAAAACCCATCTTTACCTTACACACGATGCGACGATATTCCAAATCCCGCCATTGAGGGATGACGCGCTGCACTTGCTCATATTGCGCAATAGCATTGACAAATTGCCCGTCAACTTCTGCTATGCGCGCTTGGAGATACTCATTCCATGCTTGCAAGGCGGAATTTGTCGTCAGTGTGGCGCCTTCCTTAAATGCTGCCAATGCGCTTGAGAACTTGCCGCGACGAACATTATAAAAGCCAAGGAGTGTGCGCAAATGCGTATCGCGTGGATTGCGCGTAATGGCGGCTTGAATTTCTTTTTCTATCTCTATCAAGTCCTCATTGGGCGCCTTGGCGAACTTGTCATACAACTCCCACACAGGACCTTCATCGCGCTCCGGTTCCGTGGGATCCATGACCTTGCCTAAGTCGCGCTCCTTTGTGAGCCATACATGCGGCATAATACGCACTTGCGACATGATGTTGATGTCAAAAATTTCTTGCAAAAGCTGGGCACTGGAATCGCCGCCCTCTAAAAAGCTGCTATAAGCCTCAAGACCGTTTTTAGAAACACCCTTTTCAAGCGTTCGAAAGCTTTCATTTATTCTATCAAGACTCATGCCCGCTTGTACGATGGACGTGGAAGGCAAGTGCTCAATGGCTATATTAGTGGGGCAATCTTCCGTGCTATGCGTGTTGATGCCGCAGAAGAAGCAGCATTTCCCGTCGCCGCCGATAAATTGACCGGGCATAAGCACAGGAATTGCTTGGTTTTTGTCGCTACCCTCATTAAGCAAGATAGAGCACCAACTGTCCATATCTGCCAAGGAGTCAGAAAAGCGTATATCTTGAATAATAAAGCCTTCGCCAAGCAAGTAGGCGTTGCGATAACTGATATAAGGAAGGTCGGCGCTGAGACGATCCCACTGCAAACCCACTTTTTTATGAAGGTCTGCGTTAAAATTCATACCCTTGCGGTCAACAATGACACTCACATAGGGCCAATAATGCTCGTGCTCCGTTTCCTTCACATTTTTTGCGGCAACTAAAAGCTCTCGCAGCCAGCTGCGCAGCAGCAACAAGTTGTCCACGGCAACCATGATAAATTGGTCTTGCACCAAGAACTTGAGCTTCTGATTTTTCAAAGAAGTCACAATTTCCTGCTGCATGTGAGGCCATGCCGCCTGAAAACTTTTGTCAAGCTGATTGCCCAAGGGGCGCAAAAGCGCATACCAGCCCAAGGTGGACGAATATGGCAAGCGCGGGTCTGCTTCCATTGTCAACCACTTGGCGTGCGTCATGCCCTGCTTACCCTGCACAGGCTCAAAATTCAGACCCGGAAAAATATTTTTTTTGTCAAAAGCCTTTGGATGTATCCATATCTCTAGTGTATCATTGACAAGGACTTCCTGCTTTTCAAAGGTGACATCCACATCGAGCGTTGTCTCAAGGCTGAGTCCAAGGCGCAAGCGTGCTTGTAAAAGCTGAATAGTCGCAGACATGGGATTAAAACGCGCCCACACAGCCACACGCGCCAAGGCCAGAAAAATATCTGTGTTAAAAAAGAACCATAGAGACTGGTCGCGGTCGCTGACAATGAACATGCCGCCATAATTTTGGAGCGTTTGCGTAATAA
>CAYJGA010000040.1:881-9717 GCA_964369255.1 uncultured Desulfovibrionaceae bacterium | reverse complement strand
TCTGTTTAGCTAAACAATCGGCGCTTACGAATGAAAGAGGGAAAAGATGTTTTGTTTTTTTATATGAAATAGTCCGTTTAACCTCTGAAGCGATGCGGCAAAAAACAAAAAAATTTATTTAGAAACAGTCCCTAGGGGAAATTTTTTTTCCTAAAAAGTTTTCCCCCAAGAAAAAAAGTTTTCCCCAAACCCCTTTCAAAAAAACTTTTAGACTTTACAAGGCACTAGATGAAAAGGCTCTTGACACGCAATAATTCAATTTTAAAGGAAGGGTTATGCACATACCTCCGCTTCTCAGTGAACTTATCATAATTTTTCTTATATCTATTGTTGTCAACACGCTGTGCTCACGCTTGCGCTTGCCGACAACAGTCGGTTTTTTACTCACAGGCGTTCTCTGTGGCCCTTCACTCATGGGTATCGTACATGATAGGCATTCTATTGATATTCTTTCAGAAATGGGTGTGGCTCTCCTGCTCTTTACTATAGGCCTCGAACTTTCGGGAGACGCGCTGGCGCACCTCAAAAAGCCCGTTTTCTTAGGTGGCAGTCTTCAGCTTGGCTTGACCATTGCCGCCATTGTGACGCTCCTATTCTTTCTCAAGGGGGTTACTATTCCTGTTGGAATTTTTATCGGTTGCCTTGTCACCTTGTCATCGTCTGCCATTGTGTTGCGCCTTCTCCAAGAAAAAGGCACCACAGGTACGCCCGCGGGTAAACTTACCCTCGCCATTCTCGTTTTTCAAGACATCATGGTGGCGCCCATGATGCTTGCTGTGCCCATCCTCGGCGGCACCATGCACCTTTCTGGCACGGACGCGCTCATGGCCATAGTGCGCGTTGTCCTTGTGATGAGCGCAGTGCTTCTTTTCGCGCGTTTTGGTCTCAATACCTTCATGGCAGCAGTGGTGCGCACGCGCGTTCGTGAATTGCTCTTGCTCACGACACTGGGCTTGTGCATGGGCATGGCGCTCTTAACTGCATGGCTTGGCCTGTCCCTTTCCCTTGGCGCGTTCTTAGCAGGTCTTTTTTTGGCGCGTTCAGAGTACAGCATGAGCGTCGTCTCCGGTGTACTTCCTTATCGTGATGTCTTCATGAGTATCTTCTTTATTTCGGTTGGGATGCTTTTAAATGTCGACCACCTTATGACGCACTTTACCTTTATTACTCTTGGCACTGTGGTGTTCATACTCTTAAAAACCTTGCTTGTCCTCCCTGCTGTTCTTATGCAGCGCTATCCTTTGCGCACTGCTATTATTGTCGCTCTCACACTGGCGCAAGTTGGCGAGTTCGCATTTGTTTTGGCGGGCACAGGCGTGGATGTAGGCCTTTTAAATAATGAATCATACCAAAACTTCTTGGCCATAAGCATACTCACCATGATGTGCACACCCGCGCTCATGGCTCTTGCGCCGCGTTTGGCTGATATATTAACAGGAAAGCATAAAAAAGCAGCAGGAACAGCGAGCGACACTCCGGAAGATGACGAAGCCGTCGAAGGTTCCAGCACGCTGCAAAACCACCTCATCATCGTGGGCTTTGGTATCAGCGGTCAACACCTTGCAAGTGTGGCGAAAAAATGCTCTATCCCCTACGAAATCCTTGAAATGAACCCCGACACTGTCAGCCGTTTTCGCGACAGTGAACCCATCCACTACGGGGATGCTTCGCAACCTGCTGTGCTGGAGCATTTGGGCATAAAAAAAGCAAAAGTACTTGCCATCGTCATTTCTGACCCCACCGCAGTGCAAGCCGCAGTTATCGAGGCACGCAACCTCAACCCGCAAATGCGTATTGTGGCACGCACTCGTTTCTTGACACAAGTCAAACCTCTCTATAGTCTCGGGGCGTCTGATGTTGTGGCGGAAGAATTTGAGACATCTATAGAAGTGTTTTCCTGCGTACTCAATCAATATATGGTGCCAAAACAAGACATTGAAGCGTTTACGCTGGCGGTGCGTCGCGAGAATTATGCTATGCTACGCACGCGCACGGAGCAATCCGGTTCCCTCGATGACCTTGTGGAACAGCTCCCCAATGTGGGCACGCAAGCCATCCGTTTGGAACCACTCGCCCCGCTGTGCGGAAAATCTTTGCATGAGTCCGCACTACGCCGCACGCACGGCGTCACTGTTGTCGCCATAAGCCATAAAGGAAGCGTCACAGCGTCACCGAGCGCAGAGTATATATTTCAAGAGGAAGACATTATTTATGTTTTCGGAGAGCATGAGCACCTTGCAAAGGCGTCTGCCCTCTTTCGACCTGTCATTCCGTCGCCTGATTTTACGGATGACTTGATTGCCCCGCACACGCATCTTGCGTCATAGCAGCACGCATGGGAGAATACTGTGATACAATACAATAATACAGGCCAAGAACTAGAAAAACGCTTCGCCGCAGGCTTTCAGCGCTTTCAACATCATTGGTTTTGTTCTGAACATAATATTTATGAAGATTTACAAGACGGACAAAAGCCCTTGGCACTTGTCATTGCTTGTTCAGATTCACGGGCAGACCCTGCTCTTTTAACAGACAGCCATCCGGGCGAGCTCTTTGTAGTGCGCAACGTGGCAAACCTTGTCCCCCCCTATGCGCCGGATAAAAACTTCCACGGCGTCAGCGCCGCCTTAGAATATGCCGTGCGACACTTGAAACTGCAACATATCATTATTATGGGGCACGCTAACTGTGGCGGTATTGAGAAACTCTTGGAAAAGCCGGACACGGACAGCGACGATGAATTTATTGGCATTTGGATGCAGGTCTTGCGTCGTGCAAAAGAAGTCGTCGATAATTACATGCCCGACGTTTCACGAGAGGAACGCTTGCGTGCCTATGAGCAATGGGGTATACGCGTTTCCATGGAAAATCTTTTAACATTTCCGTGGATTCGCACCGCTGTGGACGACGGCAACCTCCACATCCACGGCTGGTACTTCGACCTTCATCAAGGCGCTCTCCTGCGCCTTGATGAGGAACATGACACCTTTGTGTCTATGGTGGACGATTGTGTTCACGGACATACTGGCAAGTAAACACGAAAAATCTAAATTTTTTAAATATTTTCTCCTTGACACTGCCGCATCTAGCGCCTACCTAACGGGGACAATATTTTTATGCAAAAGGAGCATACTGTGGCTTACGAAATTCGCATTTTTAAATTGGTGACCGGTGAAGTTGTGATGGGTAAATATGAGGCTGACAAGGATGTCATCACAGACGTGGCAAACTTGCAAACTGTGCCCATGCAGCAAGGCGGCGTGCAAATGCTTCTCTTGCCCTATGGTTACCCCTTTGAAAATACATTCTGTGGCACCATCGACCTCAAAAATGTCCTTTATCATTATAAAGAAACACCCGAAGAACTGCAAAACAAATACATTGAAGCAGCCACCAACCTCACCGTAGCCGGTGGCATGGGCAAGCTGCAATTTGGGGCAACGCCCGGTGGCAGCGGTTTAATTAAATAATATACTATCAAAAGGTGTACAATATGCGTGAACTCCTTTCACTCCTACCACGACCAAGCCGATATATAGGCATTGAGGATGGCGCCGTGCACAAGGACGTTCACGCCTGTACACTGCGCATGGCTCTGGCCTTCCCCGATATGTACGAAGTGGGTATGTCCTACTTGGGACAAAAAATCCTGTATGGCATATTAAACGCCCGCCCCACATGGTGGGCAGAGCGTGTTATGGCACCCTGTCGCGACGCCGCCGCCATTTTGCGTGAACACAAAGCTCCCCTGTGTACGCTTGAGTCGGACACGCCGCTCGGCTCCATGCACCTTATCGGCTTTTCCCTCACCCACGAGCTGGCCTATACAAACATCTTGTATATGCTCGACTTGGCACATATCCCCCTACGTACTGACGCACGAGGTGACGACCTCACAGCCTACCCCATCATCCTTGTGGGCGGCGGCGCAACGCTGAGCGCAGAACCACTCGCCCCCTTCGCTGACCTCATGGTGCTGGGTGAAGGTGAAGAAGTCATGGTGGATATTGGTGAATTACTCGAACGCGCACTGACTGCCTCATGGACGCGTCGGCAGTTTCTTGAACAGGCACGCTATATTTCAGGCGTCTATGTACCTTCACTCTTTGAAGCCGACGCACACGGCGCACTACGTCCTCTGTTTGACGATTACACAAGCGTCACACGGCGTATTGTCACCGAGATTGACAAGGCCGAATATCCACGCCAGCAAGTGGTGCCCATTGGCGCCGTCCACAACAGACTTTCTTTAGAAATTGCTCGCGGTTGTACGCGCGGTTGCCGCTTTTGCCATGCGGGCATTGTCTACAGACCCGTGCGAGAGCGCTCCCTTAAAGATATTGAGGAATTGTTGCAAGAATGCTTACAAGCCACAGGTTTTGATGAAGTTTCCTTCCTCTCTTTGAGTACCGGCGATTTTTCTGCCCTGAAAACGCTCTTTTTGCAAACTATGGACAAATGCGCTCAAGAGCAAGTTTCCGTTTCACTTCCGTCCTTGCGGGTGGGCTCTGTTGATGACACCATCATGCAACGCATGGCGGAAATACGCCGGACAGGTGCCACACTTGCGCCGGAAGCCGGAAGCCAGCGCCTGCGCGATGTTATCAATAAGGGCATCACAGAAGAAGAGCTCATCCTGCATGTGCAAAAGCTTGTGGAGCACGGCTGGCGACAAGTAAAGCTCTACTTTATGATAGGCTTGCCCACAGAAACTGTGGAAGACCTCGATGCTATCGTGGAACTTTGCCAAAAGGTGCGCCATGCGGCGGGTAAAATCAAGTTACATGTCACAGCCGCCATATCGCCCTTTGTACCAAAACCCTTTACGCCCTTTCAGTGGGAAGCACAGCTCTCCTTAGAAGAAATGAACACGCGCATTTATCACTTGCGCGATGCTTTCAAGCGTTGTAAGGGTGTCAGAATGCGCTGGCACGAAACAAAGATGAGCCATTTGGAAGGTATTCTCTCCCGCGGTGACCGACGTCTTGCGGACGTGGTGGAGAAGGCCTATGAAAAAGGCGGAATTTTTGCCTCGTGGATAGAAGGCTTTTCGGTGGAACCGTGGCTCGAAGCGCTTGAAGAGTGTCAACTGTCTGTTGAAACATACACGGGCGCACGCAACAGTGATGCCCCCCTTGCGTGGGATCACCTGCGTGTGGGGGTAACGACAGAGTTTTTACTTCGTGAGCGTGAACGAGCTTTTAGTACAAAAGTGACAAGTGACTGTCGCTATAACGCATGCCATGCATGCGGCGTCTGTGATACGAAGAGCGCGTCGTCTAACCTCGTCACAAAGGACGGGGAAAGCGTTCAAAATATGTTGAACTTTGCCCAGCGCGACCAAGAGGCGCACGCTCCCAAGCACATTCCAGAACAACCTCGAACACAAGGCGAAGGACACTCAGGGGAGCAATTCAGGGAACAAGCACCTGAAAACACATTTGTGCCGCAAACCATGAACAAGCACAATCCCCCCGCCATTGCAGCAGCACTCACAGTGAAGCAATCGGCCTATCGTGTTTGGCATACGCGTGAAGACAGAGCCTCCTTTTTAAGTCAGCTCGAATTGCAAGCGATTTTAGAGCGTGCGTTGCGCCGCGCACGCATCCCAATGGCATTTTCCCAAGGTTTTCACCCGCTCCCGCTCATTTCTTTTGGCAGAGCACTGCCCGTAGGGATGCCGAGCCGTGCGGAATGGTTTAGCATTGTACTGCGCGAAAACTTTGTGAAAAATTTCCTTATAAAAGACTTGCAAAAATATCTCCCTCGAGGTATGCGCGTCTTGGAGGCGATAACGATTCCTGTTATGTCGCGAGAACATCGCACCATGCAGTCCATACGCGAGTCGTTTTGCCTCACCTATACGGGGCCTGTAGAAGGTAAGGACGCCTTTTTTGCATCTTGGCGTCACTTTGAAGGGCAAGACTCATGCCCGTGGACACGCGAAACGAAGAAAGGGCCGCGCACCACGGACTTGCGAGCCTTAGTAGATGAAATACATGTGGATGACGCTTCTTGCCATGATTCAAAAAATATCGCGGATTTGCCAAAAATTTGCTTTACAACAGACTGGCAAAAAGGCTATGTGTCACCAGTCCTGCTAGCACATGCCGTCACCCAAGTGATAAATCCGCTCCATATTTCCGTGGAGAAAATGGCTCAAGTGTTTGCTGATGGGAGTACATCACCGCAGTATTGATAGAGGGGTGATTTACGCATCTAAGTTGAATGGGGTCAGTAGGTTTATAGTAGCGCACGAACACTTTTACTGTGTCACTTATGAAATTCAGACAGCTTTTGTACGCAAATGCACCTCGCTGCCTAAATTTTTGTTTTTGCAAGTCATTTGAAATCATTGTCACACGAGGACTGACTTCATGGGTCTTACAAAAACTGCTCTCTAAACAGGCTGTCAACCCCCTGTGAGGTAGTTATGGCAACGAAAATTGTCTCCGCAGAAAATACGCCTTTTGCTGGTCGACTGAAGTCGCTCGGCAACGATGAGCTTTTGGACATTTGGACAGAAACGCAAGAATTGGAAAGAATGCTACGAGAAGAATGGGGCACAGAACTTGAAATGGCTCCAGAATATGAACGCCTTATCGTCCAAGAACTCCAGCTTCGTTCATCAAAAGGATACTTTGAGGCCAGTAAGGGGTTTTAGGAAGCGCTGATTGAATCGCTTTTGATAACCCAATAGGAACGTGCACGGCTTAAAAACTGTGGTCACTGAGTCATAAAGCGGCTTTGAGAATGTAAAAAGATGTTTTTGAAGGGGTTTGGAGAAGATTTTTTTCTTGGGGGAAAACTTTTTTGGGAAAAAAAGTTTCACCCTCAAGGACATAGATTCCCCAAACCTCTCTTTTAAAAAACACATCGGTACGCCGTGGTGTGTCATATAAAATGCAAATGTTTTCCCAAGGCAGCTAATAAAAAGTCCATACCCGTCCCTTGCGCCGCAGAGAGGGGCACAGCGTCTGGATAGGCGCATTGAAAAGCCTCTTGTTGCTCCTTATCGACTAAGTCCCATTTGTTTAATGCCACAAGGCGGGGAATGGAATGCAACTTCATATCCTCAAGTACAGTCTCCACCGACTCCATCTGCTGCTCAAAAGCAGGGTGGGAGGCGTCGGAAACGTGCAAGAGGACGTCCGCAGCTTCCAGCTCCTCAAGGGTTGCTAAGAAGGCTTCTGTCAATTCTTTTGGCAAATTACGAATAAAACCCACAGTATCCGCAAGAATAACTTCGTGCTCCTGCGGAAAGCGCAAACGCCGTGTTGTCGTGTCAAGGGTGGCAAAGAGCTTGTTCTCCGCCTTGACTTTCGATTGCGTCAGTGTGTTTAGAAGTGTCGATTTTCCTGCATTTGTATAGCCTACAAGCGCCACAAGGGGGATACCTTGACGCGAACGCCGTGCGCGTGTAAAGGCACGCTGTTTGCGTAAAGCATCAAGGTCTTTTTTGATTTTTGTGATACGGTCGCGGATGCGTCGTCTGTCCGTTTCAAGCTTTGTTTCGCCCGGGCCGCGACCGCCGATGCCCCCCATGAGCCTGTCCATGGCCTTATTCTTACCCACAAGGCGTGGCTGAATGTACTTGAGTTGCGCCATTTCCACTTGCAGCTTGCCCGCACTCGTCACAGCATGTTGGGCAAAAATATCAAGAATCAGCTGGGTGCGGTCAAGAACTTTTCGCTCAGTAATATCCGCCAAGCTTCGCAGCTGCGCCGGCGAGAGCTCTCCGTCGAAAATAAGCACAGAAGCCTGACCCTGTAAGGCGAGCACTTCCAACTCGGTCATCTTCCCGCGTCCAAGGACATGCTTGGGCTGAATTTTTGAAACGCGTTGTATCATGCGTCCCACTACGGTCAAGCCTGCTGTTTTTGCAAGGTCTGCGAGCTCGTCAAGGTGTTGCTCTTGCACGGGGCGCGGCTGCACATTCACAGAAATAAGAATGGCGCGTGGTCCTGTATCCGTCTTTTGCGCGTCGCCAATATGGCGACCCCATTCTTCTTCCAAGGCTTCCGCAATGGCAGGAAAGTCTACGTCAACCATATGCCATGGAAGGGCGTCGTGAACCATATAAGGCTTGGGCGGTGCTTGTGGTGCGCGTGTTTTCGTTGAGCTTGTGGGGAGGGGGGCACTTATGTCCACACTATCGACATCGTCGCAGGGTTCGCATGTGTCGCATGTTTTGGGCATGGGCGATGCGTGAGTTGTGAGGGAAGTCTGCGAGTTTGCCTCTATTGTCGCTGTAGTTTCGACTTCTTCTGCTATTTCAGAGTTTTGAATTGTTTGTGTCGTGGGCGGCACAAGATGCGCATATTGCCATTGCACAGGCTCCCCATGAGGGCTGACAGTCAGAACACAGACAGCATCAAGGCACAAGAAAAGTAAATCCATCAAATCTTCTTGTGACAAAAGCTCTGGTGTGAGGTGGGTGTGTAAAAGACGTAAGCCGCGCAGGCGTCCCCCGGAACCCTGACCGCGACCGCGCGCAAGTTCTGGAATAAAGATGCCGCCAAAATCGCCCACCATGAGCATTTCAACCTTGCCACGCCTGTCAATGAGCAGGCCAATTTGTCGCCCAATGGCGCGCGAAAGAGCGGCAATTTCTCGTGCTTGATCGGCGCTAAAGGCCTTGTCATGAGCAAAACGTCTGCCTGCAAGGCGGGTGAGCGATTTCACATGGCTCGCCTTCAGGCCTTGTGTGTTTCCTTCAATCTTTGCGATGGGGCACCTTCTTGCTGACTAGGCGCTGTCGTCAAATAGCGAATTTTCGTGTTATATCAAGGAAGATGAATTGATTTTTCGGGCGTGTATACAGACATACATAACC
>CAYJGA010000040.1:0-853 GCA_964369255.1 uncultured Desulfovibrionaceae bacterium | reverse complement strand
TATTATTTTTTTTTTGGGGGTTTTATAAACAAAAAAAAAACCTAAAAATAAATTAAATCTGAGGAATATATAACTTAATTGGGGATTTTTAGTACAGCGCCTAACACTACAGCTTCAAATATGTATTAAAAAAGATGGGAGGGGACACATGTTCAGAGAATATCCCTCCACATCTTTTTCTGAAAACCATTGTACTTATCGCAAGTACGATGTAATCAACGCGTCATAGCGCGACGTGGCTTCAAAGGCTCGTGAGGCCATGGTCTGGCGAAAGGCAAGTGAAACGCAGCCGTCATTATTGCGCATTTCTTCCATAGCTGCTCCGTACCATTTAGGGTCAGGTAAGACAAGTACGCTGTGAAAGTTCTTCGCTGATGCACGAATCATGCAGGGGCCGCCGATGTCAATCTCTTCCACGGCTTGCAAGAGTGTCATTTGACGTTCCACAGCGCCGGCAAAATCATACAGATTGACACATACAAGGTCAAAGGGTTTGATATTATTGTTTTCAAGTGTTACCAGATGGTCTGGATTGTCCTTGTCTGCCAGAATGCCGCCATGAATGCGCGGGTGCAATGTTTTCACGCGCCCCCCTAAAATTTCGGGGAAATCTGTGACAGCACTCACAGCAGTCACCGGTAAGCCGGCTTTTTCTAAAAAGGCGTGGGTGCCGCCTGTGGACACAAGCTCAACACCGCGTTCCACAAGGAATGCGCCAAACTCAGCAAGATTGCTTTTGTCAGTGACTGACAAAATCGCACGCTTTATAGGTAAAAATTCCATACACTTCCTCCAAATTAGCTCCGTGTGCGGAATAATAACAAAAATACGTTCTCATTGCAAGAAGGGAAAA
>CAYJGA010000039.1:0-9849 GCA_964369255.1 uncultured Desulfovibrionaceae bacterium | reverse complement strand
CCAAACCCGCTTCAAAAAAACCTCTTTCTTTAGCAACAAACTACCCTAATAAACCCATTTCCTGAAGCGTCTCGCGTAAAATTTCGGCATTCTGTGTGGTCATGGGACACATGGGCGGGCGTAAATCGGCTTCCATTTTGCCCATGAGTGCAAGGGCTGTTTTGACGGGAATGGGGTTTGTTTCCACGAACATTTGCCTGTTCAGGGGCATCATTTCAAAGTGCAGAGCGCGGGCATCAGCTATGCGCCCTTCCTTAAAGGCGGCGCACAGTGATGCCATCTTCTTCGGCAAGACATTGGATGTCACAGAAATAACCCCACTGCCTCCGAGGGAAAGCAGGGGCAGAACCGTAAAATCATCCCCTGACATGACGGAAAAACCGTGGGGAGAATGCTCTATCACATCCGAAACTTGCGTAAGATTACCTGTAGCTTCCTTAATGCCCACAATGCGCGGCAGCTCGTGCGCAAGGCGCCCCACTGTGGCTGGCAACATATTGCACCCTGTACGACCCGGCACATTGTACAATACAAGAGGAATGTCTACAGTCTCTGCGATAGCTTTGTAATGCAAGTACAAGCCCTCTTGAGGGGGCTTGTTGTAGTATGGTGTAATTAACAAAGCCCCGTCTGCGCCGGCATCCTTTGCAAATTGCGTCAAGCGAATAGCCTCAGCCGTATTATTGGAGCCTGAACCTGCAAGCACAGGCACACGCCCCTTTGCTTGGTCAATGCACAGCTCTATGACTCGCTCGTGCTCTTCGTGAGTCAAAGTTGCAGATTCACCCGTTGTACCGCAAGGAACAAGCCCGTCAATACCTTCTTGAATTTGCCATTCTATAAATGCGCGATAGCGGTCTTCGTCCACACGCCCCTTGGAAAATGGGGTGACGAGGGCGGTAAAAGCACCAGAAAATTGCATAAACTATCCTTATTCACAAAAACTAACGTGAGTTACTGCACAAAATAAAAGCGCATGCACAGCAATCACAAACAAACTATTGGTTCAAAAACTCTTTGAGCTCTTTGCCCGCGCGGAAAAATGGCAAACGCTTTGGCTCGACACTCACACTTTCACCGGTCTTTGGATTACGTCCGGTGTACCCTTCGTACTCTTTCACCTTAAAGCTTCCAAAGCCGCGTATTTCCACACGTTCGCCAGCAAGAAGAGAATCCTTCATGCTGTCCACAAAGGTATTCACAACCATAGAGGCGTCTTCTAAAGGCAAATCGGACTCCTCAGAAAGCACTTTAATCAATTCACTCTTGTTCATATAATCTCCAACACGTTAAGAAACATAGCCAAACTAACAACCAACACCCTATACAGTATATGCTTTTTTCTACAAAAAAGCAATATATTATGCATTCGTCTCTAGCACTGAGCGATTTCCTAAAACATCCAACATACTTAAGCGTATCTTTTGAATATTTTTTGCAATATTTTCCAAGTCAACACCCGCAGGACTGCCTGAAGCCCAACGCATAAGTGGGTCTTGACGGCGCACAGCTTCCATAAGCTGACCGTCGTTGCGTACAGAGCCAAGCAAAATCGGTTCAATACCTAAAAAGCGCTGACAAGCCGTGCGAAGCTTTTCAAATGTCTGCTTTTCATCGCGCTTGCTTTCCACTTGGTTCACAACAACCATAAAATCGCGCACGCCATAATTTGTGTGCAAGATTTTAATAAGCGCATAACTGTCTGTCAGCGCTGTAGGTTCAGGTGTCACAACAACAATGCGCAAGGCTGCCATCACTGCAAAAGACTGCACCATGTCTGTGATGCCGGCGCCAAGGTCCATAAAGACATAATGATATTTGCCAAGCACAGGGTTAAGCCTTTTGAGCAAGAGCGCGCGTTGGTCGCCGTCCAGCTCCACAAGCTCTGGCACTCCTGATGCTGCGGGAAGTATATCAAGCCCGCCGGCTTCCCCTGTCTCCAAGGAGTACAACACGTCTTTGATGTCCGCATCGCCAAGCAAGGCATCTTGAATATTGCCTTCAGGGGTAATACCAAGCAGCACGTCTAAATTGGCAAGGCCCATATCACAGTCCATCAGCAATGTGGGGAAGGCCATTTTGTGTAAAGCATAGGCCACATTGAGGGTAATATTCGTTTTACCAACGCCCCCCTTGCCGCTCATTATGCAGATACTCAGTGTCGTATTAGACATAATATTTCCTTATATATCAGGCGAAAATCCTGCAATAGCATCACAAGCTCTTTGCGCCTTGGCACTCTGTGCTTTGTTGTTAAAATCTTAAAATTGTGCCTCTATTAAACGGCGCCAAAGAGAAAACGCTTTTCGTGCGACTGCACCAAGGTGCGTCGTGCATCAAGTGCGTGCATATTTTCTCTATATAATCGGACAGCAACCTTCTGTTCCACAGCGTCGCGCAGCGCGCTTGCGGATTGTTCCAAAAGTCCCGCCACCGAGCAATGCGCCCCCATATTTCCTGCAATCCCTGCACATATAAGATAGCCTTGCTGCCTACAATAAAATAAAATATCTTCCACCAAATTTTGCGCTGCAAAAATCTTCGCGCCCGGCAAAATCAAGAGCATTTCTCCCTGATACACACCAAACGTGTCACACGAACAGGCGTGTACTTGCAAAGCACCTTGCACAGTCTTAATGACATCAGAGGAAAAAAGAACATTCTCATCAGCTTTTTGCGCCACTGTCTCAAAAGGGGCATCCGAAGGGCTTGCTTGCTGTTGCGATGCAAAAACTTCACCCTTTTCAGAAAAACCCTCATCGCGCAACATCTCGTCGAGCACATCTGCGCCCACCATTTGCGAAAAATCCTCCACGCATTTTCCATTGAAAATGCGCCCTTGGAAGGCAAGACGAACCACAGCAAGGGCAGTATTGCCCCGCGCTGCGCGCGCCACCTCCTGCTCCAATTGTTTTATGAAGGGAACATCCAACAAGGAATACAGCAAGGAGTCAACAACGCTCGCTTTCTCCGCCAAGCGCTGCGCGCCGTCATGGCACGCACGCTCTGCATCGTCATTGCAAAGCTCTGGAATATTTTGCGGCTGCGTGCTGTGTGCCTGCCCGCTCATATGCCCAATCGAAGATGGCGTATGTATATGCATATGCCCATTTTCAAAGGAACATTCAAGAGCGCACCACCCCATACTAGGCGCCTTGGCACACAAAGCTTCCCATGCCTCCTTGCCAAGCTGGGGCACAAGCTTTGCAACCATATGGAGCGAAGACGGCAAAGCCGACTCTGCGTCACCTGCGTGCATATGCTTGTAGACCTTGGCAAGCTCCTCCATAAGAACTTTCATGTCTGAAATATGTATATGTGTACTTTCCATGCCATTTTTAGCGACTTATGTCATGTTGATGGAGGAGATAATCTCGTTGAAAAGTGTCGATGCGCCCGTCGAGCACAGCGTCCACGTCCCCCCATTCAGTATTTGTACGATGATCTTTTACCAGCCTATAAGGGTGCAAGGTATAGGTTCGTATTTGGCTTCCAAAAGCAATACTGTCCTTTCCTGCATACTGCTCCTTGCGTTTGGCATCTTTTTCTTGCAAAGCCAATGCGTAGAGGCGCGCACGTAAAATCTGTAAAGCGGATTCTTTGTTATGATGCTGCGACTTCTCATTTTGACACTGCGCCGTCACACCCGTGGGAATGTGCGTCACACGCACTGCGGAGCTTGTGGTATTCACACTCTGCCCTCCGGGACCGCTGGCGCGAAATGTATCAAATCGTAAATCCGCATCTTTAATATCAAGCACTATATCTTGGCCTGCATCCGGTATCACATCCACAGAAGCAAAGGACGTATGCCTTCTGCCGGAAGCATCGAAGGGCGAAATGCGAATAAGCCTGTGGATGCCGCGTTCGCTCTTCAAAAGCCCAAATGCATTCGAACCGGAGATGCGCAAAGTCACACTCTTCACTCCCGCCTCATCACCTGCCAAAAAGTCGAGCTGTTCTACAGGATATTTGTGCGCTGCCGCCCAGCGTGTGTACATGCGCAAGAGCATTTCTGCCCAATCCTGCGACTCGGTTCCCCCTGCGCCGGGGTGAATTTCTAGGATGGCATTTTGCCCATCCTCTTCTGCGGAAAGCAGGAGCATCATTTCTGTTTGCTCTAAAAGCTCCGCAAGATGCTTCACTTGCCCCTGCAGTGTTTCCAGCGCCTCGGCTTCGACTTTGCCTTCTTCGGGACCTGCATGGCACTCTTCTGCAAACACCAGCCACTCATGCATGTCGTCATAACTTTGTCGTAAGGCCTGCGCCCGTGCAACACTTTCCTCCAAACGACGCTTTTCCTGCAACACAGGCGTCAATGCAGAAGGATTAGCCCATGCGTCGGGCTGTGCCATATGCGTTTCAATTTGCGCAAGCCGCTCTTCATGCTTGGCAAGGTCAAAGGCGCCCCCAAAGGCTCGTATACCGCCCTGAATGGGACTGGCACTGTGTTCGCAATTCCGAAAGCTGGAGCATATCATTGTCTCACAAATTTTAAATACATTGCAACGCGCACATCTTGCTTACTGCAAAAGCCTACTCCTACTACGAGAAGCAGGAAAGAGACATGATACAACAAACAGTGCCAATGCCACAAGCACTAAATAGGGCTGCAAAGCATAAAAAATCGTTTTTTTCGTTGCAACTTGCACAAAGCCCGCAACGCTCTGTTCTCGAAATTGACCGCCCTTCACCACAAAACGCCCTTGCGCGTCAATGACAGCGGAAATACCCGTATTCGTACTACGAATGAGCCATCGCCCCTGCTCCACGGCCCGCAAAAGGGAAAGCTGCAAATGCTGCTCCGGTGCGGAAGAGTCGCCGAACCATCCGTCATTACTCACATTCAGCAGAATATTTGCCCCGTCTGCCACCCTCTGGCGGGCAAGGTCAAGAAAAACACCTTCATAGCAAATCAGCACCCCAAGAGACATATTCTCTACGCGAAGGGGCTGCTGCGCTCTTCCTAAGGTAAAATCGCCAATTCCCTGTAAAAGAGGCTCCAGAAAACCAATGGACAACCACGACGGCACATATTCCCCAAAGGGAACAAGCTGGCTTTTATCATAGAAAGACTCTAGCTGCCCGCGCCCCTCGTGCGCAGTAATGAGATATGCGCGGTTAAATATCTCTACGTCCGAACCCGTATTTTCTTTATCCCCATCGGCACGCTCTACGCGAACAGCTCCCGGCGCGCCCACCACAAAGGGCACATTCATACGACCCACAAAGCGCAAAAGTTCCCGTCCAAGGCGCGGATGCTGCTCAATATAAAAAGGCATGGCTGTTTCAGGCCACACGACAAGCGTAGGCACTGCGGACGGGCGCGGCGCTTGCCCTTCACCTGTTTGTGCCATACCTATTTCCGTCAATTCCATATAGGTACGAAGCGTGCTCTCTTGACGCGCCAACTCCCATTTTTGGTTTTGGTCTATATTGCCTTCCACCATGAGCACGCGTGCATGAGCATGCTCTGCGCCATGCTGCGGCGGCGCCATGACATCGAGCGTATACCAGCCCCATCCCACAACGAGACAGAGCATGACAAGCGCACTTGTCATAAGTCCCCCCCCCCGCTGCTCAAAGGGGCGCCGCTCAAAACTGCGTCGCGCATACAGCGCGCCCCCTTCCGTAAAAAGCAGGATCACGCTGACATAAACACCTGAAAGCACATAGGTTCCCACAATGGAGACCGTCTGAATCATCACAGGCCACGGCGCAAAGGCTGCACTGAGCGCCATCCACGGAAAACCAGTGAACACCCACGCACGCGCATACTCCAACAAGCACCACAAACTGCCAAGTGCCACGCACACACGAACCACCCCGAAGGAGGTGTCCGCATGTTTCTTGTATAAAATATGTGCTCCCGCACAAAACAGTGCCCCATAAAAGGCCACATAGGTGCCGATAGCCAAGGCACAAGGCAGTGCTAAAACCCAAGGCAGTCCCGCCACCATGTGTACAGGAATTGCCAGCCAATACAAAACAGCCGAACACCCCACAACACCCACAATCCAGCCGCAACGCAAAGCCTCAACGGCAGACTGCGCCCGCTTCCCCACATGGGCAAGCATGACAGGATACAAAAGCGCCAGCGGCGGCACTTGCACGACATCATTGGGAAAGCCGAGCCAAAGCCCTCCCGCACCAAGCACAAGCGCCATGCAAAGGGTCGCCATACCCACCCCGGCGCTTTTTCCAGAACTTAACAACATGCGTCGCCTTGAGCTAGTCCGCAAGTTCAAATTCTGGTTCAGCAGGCACCAGTTTTTCCATGAGTATGCGTCGAATAAATTTGACGTCTGCCTCTTCTACAGTAAAGGACCAGCCCGCCAAATGAAAGACCTCGCCCACCGTGGGCACATGCCCCGCTTGCAGGCTCAAATATCCGCCGATGGTATCAACCTCCTCGGACGCAAGGTTCACACCAAGCTCTTCCAAGTCTTCCAACCACGCCCTGCCGGTGAGCGCATACACATTGGTCGAAAGTTCGCGAATATCCTCTTGCTTGGGGGCGTCGTGTTCGTCTTCTATATCCCCCACAATTTCTTCCAGAACATCTTCAATGGAAATAATACCGGACGTGCCGCCATACTCATCTAGGGCGATGGCGATATGGAGCTTGCGCGTGCGAAATTCCTGCAAAAGCTCGCGTATTCCCTTGGTTTCAGGAACAAAGAAAGGCTCACGCATGATATTATCCACAGGATCGTTTTGCATAACAGGATCCATAAGACTGCGGAGCAAATCCTTGGCGTGGACAATACCTATGATATTGTCCCGTGTATCATGAAAGACAGGAATACGAGAATGGCCAGATTCCACAATAAATTGTGCAACTTCCATAAGAGGCGTTTGTGTAGGCACGCAATCAATGTCTGTGCGCGGTGTCATGACATCTTGCACTTGCATATCGTCAATGCGCAAAATACTGAGCAGCATGGATTCCTCATCCGCCGCCACTTCGCCATCTGCGCGTGCTTCAAGAATGGCTTTTTCCAATGATTCTTCGTCGTCTCGTCGAAATAGTCGTCCCAAACGAGACCAGAGCGTACTGTCGGAGCCTGCGTCCAAGAGTGTCCTCCCTCTGTTTATGGTGATGAATGCGCCCTTGTTCATGCCCACGCATGCAGAGCGATGCTCGCACTTTGAGCGAACTCAATACTTTTTATAAAAGACCGTGGAGAAAACTTTTTTGGAAAAAAGCCCCCCCTAAACCTTCTTAAACAACGAAATTTTACAGAAGCTTATTCTGCCCCAAGTGTGCGCGCATAACCCACGCGGCAAGCTGTGGGATACTCTTTTCCTTATCTGCGGGGAACCAGACAATGTCCCTATTCTCTGCTTCTACAGTCGCCCAATTCTCAAAGCGCATACCAAGCATCCAGATTTTTTCTCTCTCCACGCGCCGCAGTGATGTTACGCGGCAAGACAACCATAAGGCAAGAGGTTTTTTACTTTCTTCGCCGGACTCAAGAACAAGCAACAAAAGAACATGTGTCCCATTCTTCAAACATTCGGTCTTGCCAGTCATGGCTCTATCGGCAACGCTGATGAGCACCCCTCCGGCAGACACATTATCAAGCCCCATATAGTTATTTTCATTACGCTTATACATGAAAAGCGCGGCCTTTACTTCATCGCGCTTCACGGGGAGAGGCTGTCCGCCCGGGACAATCCAAAGCCCCATGACCATAATACTTTCTTTGAGCGGTCGACAGCGCAAAAAGCTTCTTTTCTGTCCCAATTCCAAATGGTCGGGCATATCAATATAGAGAGATATATTCTCGCCTTGCCTGTCTGTTTCAAAAATAATCGATGCAAAATGATAGTAAGACCTTTTCTTATCCTTGCGCACCTCAAACGAGACATGACACGTGCACCTGCATAATTGCGCAACAGTCACAGAAGAAGGACATTCTATAGCCAAATAATCCTTAGAAACTTCCGTGCACACACCCTCCACAGCATTCCCTCGAGATGGACCCTCCGTCGCCTCAACGCGACACACGCTGCGTTGTGTCCATGCAAGCGAGAGCGCGTCATACACAATACGCTCGTGGCGACGGCGTTGTCGAAGAGCCACAAGGTACCTTCGCCCAACATGCAAACCCTTATAGAGCAAGATTGCCGAAACAATGCCGCCTGCAAAACTGAGCAGAACATCAGTCATTTCCATCATGGTGCGCACACTCCAATATCGTTATAAGCGGAAACATGGAAGGCCTCGCTTGTCGATAATCATTTTTTTCACGAATGTAAACGCTTTCTCATGAGAAAGATAAAATTAAGTGAGAAGACCTACTTTTCTTAAATAGATTTCAATACATACAAGAGCAGCAGGTGTCACTCCCGAAATGCGCCCTGCTTGCCCCAGTGTGTGCGGTTTGAGTGTATTGAGCTTTTCTTCCACTTCGCGGGACAGGCCGGCCACTTCTGCATAATTTAAGTCTTGCGGCAAGGGTGTTGTTTCTAAACGCTTTCCTCGTTGCACAAGTTGTGCCTGTCTTTGCAAATAGCCAAGGTATTTAATGCGTGTTTCGGCTTCTGCGCACACTTCCGCATTAAATTCTGCAATATCAGCGCACAAGGGCTGTATGTCTGACACACGCACCGGCGGCCTGCGCACCAATTCAGCCAATGTATGGGCATTGTGCGCGGGTTTTTCGCCATGCGCCTCCAACATTTTATTGACGCCTGCATGGGGACTTATGCGGGTACGCTCAAGGATGGCTTGCAGGGCGTCCACGTGCGTCATTTTTTGCTCAAATCGTTCCCACTGAGCATCCTGTACAAGTCCGAGGGTGCGCCCTGTGGGTGTCAATCGCGCGTCTGCATTGCTTTCCCGCAAGAGCAAGCGGTGCTCTGCCCGCGACGTAAACATGCGATACGGCTCAAGAGTGCCTTCGCTCACGAGGTCATCTACAAGCACAGCGATATAGGACTCATCCCGCCCAAGCGTGAAAGCTTCACGATCCTTCAAGCGTTGCGAAATATTGAGCGCTGCCCACAGCCCCTGCGCGGCGGCTTCTTCATAGCCGGAGGTGCCATTTATTTGCCCTGCCAACCACAGATGCGGCGCTTTGCGACTTTCAAGTGTAGGATGCAGCTGCACGGGATTGACATAATCATACTCGATGGCATAACCTGGGCGCACCATGTGGGCATTCTCAAGGCCGGGAATTGTGGCAAGAAGCCCCATCTGCACGTCAAGGGGGAGCGAGGTCGATATGCCATTCATATAGCACTCTTCCGTGTTCAAGCCTTCCGGTTCCACAAAAATTTGATGCCGCTCACGATCTGGGAAGCGGGCAATTTTATCTTCAATGGAAGGACAATAGCGCGCGCCGGTGCCTTGAATAACACCTGTGAACAGCGGCGACCTATCAAAACCTGTGCGTATAATATCATGTGTTTGCGCATTTGTCCATGTCATGTAGCACGACACTTGCTCAAGGCAAGGGCCCTCGCCGTGAAAACTGAATGCAGGCGCGGGCGTGTCTCCGGGCTGCTCTTCCATGCGGGAAAAATCGATGGATGATTTTAAAAGGCGGGGGGTCGTCCCTGTTTTGAGCCGACCTGTCTCAAGGCCAAGGTCGCGCAGCGATTGAGAGAGATGGCGTGTGGCGCCATCCCCGAGGCGCCCGCCCTCAAGAGAAGTGGTGCCCATATGCATGAGTCCGTTCAAAAATGTTCCTGTCGTCAAAAGAACATGATGGGCGTGAAACTTCAAACCCTGCGCCGTCCCCACGCCGCACACGCGTCCGCCCTCTGTGTGGAGAGCTTCTACACTGTCTTGCCAAATGCGTATGCGCTTTTCTGCAAAAAGGCTGGCTTTTACAACGC
>CAYJGA010000038.1:0-9886 GCA_964369255.1 uncultured Desulfovibrionaceae bacterium | reverse complement strand
AAAACACGAGAAATCGCCACTCTTTTTTTGCACCTTCATGAAATATGCGGGCTAGCGCCTTGTGAAGGCTAAAAGCTTATTTATATGTTCTTTTGTTAATCTCATTCGTTTGTGCATTCTTTTGGACGATTTTGCGATATTTATCTTTTTCCGCCTCGCGCCCACGGGAATTGCACTAAAACAAAGGAAGCTTTTAGAAATGACAGTGCACTAGAGCGTTTCAATTTTGGCTTGTCCTATTACGCACTATTTATTAGTTTATAATATTAAAGAATTACCTTCATGTATATGAGAAAAGTCAAGCCTGAACCGCTCTAGTATCTTGTCATCACTAAAAGTGTAGTTTTAAAAGCTGATTCGCTTTGCGCATTTACCTCAAGTATTTTTTTGAGTTTCCCATTCGAAAGCGCCGATTGTCTATCTAAACAGCTGGTTTTTTTGAAAAAAAGTTTTCCCCCAAGAAGAAAAAAGTTTTCCCCAAACCCCTTTCAAAAAAACTTTTAGACGTGACAAAACACTAGGAAAGCGCAATCCCCTTACGCACAACAAGCACATTCTGATTGTCCTGATAAGAATACTCTACACTATCCATGAGCTGCTTCACTAAAAAGACACCAAGGCCGCCCAAGGGGCGTTCGTCCAGCGGGGCAGTTATATCTGGCTCTTTTGCGTCCAGCGGATTAAATGGTCGCCCCTTGTCAGAGAATGTCAGTGTCAATATGTGTGTCACTTCTTCACGTGCTACTTTTTCAAGGGTGACGCGCAATGCCATGTCTGCATGAGCACTGTGTACACTGCCTTCCTCCACGCTTTCATCTATATTTCTATCTGCATATTCAGACGCATAGGCATAACTCACAATATTTGCAACAATTTCGTCTGCCACTATGAGTAGCTGATGTTTTATTTTTGTTGGGATATTCAATTCGTGCGAAATTTCCCCCAGCCACGTCGTTATGATGCTCAAGCTGTCCAGCATTGCGGGTAGAATGAGAGCGTCGTGCCCTTGATACTGCAATACTTTGATGGTGCCACTCATATCATTTTTCCGCAAAGTTCAAAAGGCTGTCAAAGCCTGTCATTTCAAAAACTTCTCGAATGTCTGCATGCACATTCAGCAAGGTCAAGGAGCCGCATGTGAGCATGTGCCTGTTCGCCACAAGCACAGCCCGAATACCCGCGGAAGAGACATATTCCACAGCACTGAAATCTAAAATGAGATTTCTGATGCCATCCCAATGCTCTTGGAGTTGACTTTCAAGTTCCGGAGCTGTGATCGTATCAAGATTTCCTTCCACGTTTACTGTAAGGGTCGTACCTTCTTTGGTAAATGTTGTTTTCATATGTATCCTTTTCTGTTTTTATGTATGATGTAAAGATGCCAGAGTGTGTTCGCTATGCCTTGTCAAAGTATCCTAATGTTTTCAATGCCTCAATGCATTTTGTATGATATTCGCTCCCCAGCACAGGCCATTGCCAGCCGAGACGTTTCAGCATTTGCGCGGTCTGATGCTGTGTGGAGGTAATGACGCTGACTGTATGCCCTTGTGACATGTTCTGATAGGCCACAAGGCTCACCATATCTTCCATATTTGTCATCTCATCACGCGCCATTTCAAAGGCTTTATTAAATGTTTCCGTTTCAGTCCACTGCACAGCTATGTCCATGGCAATCATATTGTCGATGAGGTCGCCAAGAAGGAATCTATGATTATTCACGGGGTGAAAGAGACAGCACGCCCGAGGCGTGCGAGCAAGAAGAAGAATAGCCTCCGCCACAGCGTCCACAGGCGATAAATCCACAACTTGGTCTGCCATAATAAAGGGCGCATATTCAAGCAAGCTGAGCGCACGCAAACGTCCGGAAAAGCTGTTCGATTTCGCATTGATTTGAAACTCTCCGTCCGAAGCGCGCCCTGTGAGATTGCCCACACGCATGATTTTTGCGTCCAAGCCATCAATAACTGCTTCAAAAATGTGACGCTCTGCCATGAACTTACTGCGCAGATACTGGTTTTCAAGCTGCTGTCCAAAGTAGAGATTTTGTTCTGTGAGTATGCATTGTGCCTCCGGCTGTCCGTCTATGGAAAAACCCGCAACGCTCACTGTGGAAACGTGAATAAGCCGCGCGCCTGTTTTTTTGCACAGCTCAATGCAACGCATGGCGCCGTCGATGTTGACACGCTCAATGGAATTGTCATGGGCGAAGTGTCGCACATTGGCAGCGCAGTTGAACACCGTGTGCAATCCATCTTTTTCTGCCAATGCGAGCCAATCGCCATCAATCCAATCGCTTTCGGCAACATCTCCTTCAATGGGGATGATACGCGTGCCAATGAGGTCATCGAAGCGCTCTGCAAAGTAGAAATAGAGGAGCATTGTCAAGCGCTTTTCTACCGATGTAAACTTCCCTTTACGCAGGACGCAATACGCTGTCCCTTGTTCATGCTTGAGGAACTGATACAAGAGGGTAATGCCTAAAAAGCCTGTGGCACCTGTGAAGAGTGCGTTTCCGAGGGGGCGCGATGCTTCATTGTAAAAGGCGTCAATGGTATTATTTGCGAGAAGCCTATTGATGGCGCTGTAATCATAGTCGCGGGTTGCGTCCACATCTGAGAGCGGCGCGTTTTCTGTCTGTGTGAGGTCTTCGCCTTGCAACAGACGAGCAAGCTGGCGCGGCGTTGGGAATGCAAAAATATCCGTATAAGAAAGCTTTCGGTTTTCAGCGCTCTCGTGCGCGTGAACATTGTGCTTATGCGCAAGTCCCAGAAGCCGCGTGACGCCCAAGGATGTGCCTCCTTGCTCAAAGAAATTGTCCGTTGCGCCTACGTTCTCTCGTTTGAGCACTTCGCCAAAAATAGTACATAAGGCACATTCTATGTCGCCTACGGGTGCCTCATAGACGCCCGTCCTTTCCATGTGGGGCAAGGGTAATGCCTTAGCGTCAAGTTTGCCGTTAGGCGTTTTTGGCATAGATGCCACTTGCAAATAGCCTGTGGGCACCATGTAGTGCGTCAATGACTTTGCAAGCTCTTGGCGAATATGGGTAAAGTTTAAGGGAACATCTGCCACACAATACGCGCATAAATGCTCCTCTTGCCCCACATAGCGCACGATGACCACGGCGCGTTTTATGTCTGGCAAGGCGTTGAGCGTCTTTTCTATTTCGCCAAGCTCAATGCGCAAGCCTCGGAGTTTGATTTGTCCATCATTGCGACCAAGAATAGTGATAGCCCCTTGCGGCGTCCACGCCGCAAGGTCGCCCGTGCGATAGACTCGTTCATTATTATGCGTAATAAAGCGCTTGGCTGTTTCTTCCGGGAGGTTTACATACCCTCGCGCCACACCGCGCCCGCCCACTAAGAGCTCACCGGTCACGCCCACAGGTAGATCGTTCCCATCCCTGTCCACCACATATTCCCGCACATTGTACATGGGCGCGCCTACGGTGATGCGCGTATCAGTGATTTCTGTGGCATTACAAGCCACAGAAATTTCTGTGGGGCCATAGCGGTTGAACAGACGCGCTTGAGAGCGTTTAAGGTGCGTAAAAAGCAGCGGGGGATACTTTTCCCCGCCAGCCATGATAATCTTGCACGCCAAGATGGCCTCGCGCAAGGCGTCATTTTCCATAAAATCCAACATCCTTGAGGGTGTAGCGCTGAACATATCGGGCTTTGTCTGAGCAAATAGTTCCGCAAGGCGCACGGGATTACGTGTGGCTTCTTCGTCGGCAAAGACAAGGGTGAGTCCATGCATCAAGGCGCCAAAGGCTTCTGTCAAAAACATGTCAAAGGCCACCGTCGTAATGGAGACGGCAACGCGCGCTTCGCGCGCCAAAACGTCCATAGATATATTACGCTCATGTGCCAAGACATAGTTGGCAATGCCTGCGTGAGGAATCATGACGCCCTTGGGTTTGCCTGTGGAGCCGGACGTATAGATGACATAGGCCAAGTGCTCTGGGCCGTATGCTGGCAGCGGATTAGCATATGTATGGTCGTTATGGGGATATTCTTGCAAAAGCTCGCGGATATTGAGCGCATTGGCAAAACTTGCCGCGCCCCTTTCTTCTGTTTTGCCGCAGTCCTTATCCACCAGCAATATGGGCGCGCTGCTGTCTTCAAGTACATGCGCAATGCGCTTCTTCGGATAGGTGGGATCCACAGGGATAAAGGCGCACCCCGCTTTTACGATGCCCAAGATTGCAATGAGCACAAGGCTCGTGCGCTCAAGGACAAAGGCAACCTTATCTTCGACGCGAACACCTCTTGCAAGAAGTGCATGAGCAAGACGGTTGGCCTGCGCATTGAGTTCTTCATAGGTCAGTGTTTTGTCACACGCAATAAGCGCTGTTCTTTCGGCATATGTTCTGGCAGCTTCTTCAAACACAGCCGTGAACGTGGTGGGTTCGCCTTCCAAAGGACGTTGCCCAAAAGCGCGGAGCAGGGCGCGCTGCTCGTCATTCACAAGAGAGAGCGTTGCAAGCGACTCCTTCGGATGCTGTAATATTCCATGCAGGGCTGTGTCCATGCACTGCGCGAGGCGCTCCATAAGTTCTGCGGAGTACATAGCACTGTCATAGTGCAAAACATACATGTACTCGCCCTGCCTTTCCTCAACATTAATAGCCAGAGGAAACTTAGGCTTCGTGGAGGCAAGAGAATGCAAGGCGGGGCTTTGCCCCGCAAGCGCACAAGGCTCCAGCAGTCCCAACTCACAGGCGTACATGATGGCAGGTTCAAAATCATAATCTTGCGCAATGCGCGTAAAAGGATAGTCTTCATGCCTCATGGCTTGGCGCAAAGCATTTTGCGTATATTCAAGGAACTCATATCGCGTTGCACCATGAGGCAGGCCAAGAGCAAGAGGCAGTGTGCGCACAAACATGCCCATAGCCTTGGCAAGGCGGGCGCTGTTGCGACCATTATTGATTGTGACAAGGTACAGCTTAGAGTTGGCATCGAGGGTGAGAAAACGGTGCAGCGTATAGGCGCTTGCCGCTAAGAAAAGAGATGCCTCCGTGATGCCACTGGCCTTACAAAATGCTTGAACGGCGGCTTTGTTCACAACCTGCACGCACTCATGTCGTTCGCCCGTCTGCGTGCCAGAAGACCCGACAAGGGAGTCACGGGCGGAATCATCGGTGAGCTCATAAAAAGACTTCTCAGCAAACGTATCAGAAGCAAGGGCGCACAATCCATTGTAGTCATACAATAAATCTTTGACATAGTTGCTGCCTCGAAGCCATGACTCACTTCCTTCCGCAAGCGATTCCCTTTGTGCGGCGTCAAAAAGGCTTGGAATGCCTTGCTTTTCAGATAAAGCCCCCCCCTCATAGGCACAGTGAAGCTCGCGCAAAAATATATCCGCCGACATGCCATCAAAAATGCAATGATGCGCATCAAAGAGCAGGCTCATATGTGTTTCTGTGCTGACAATGGCACAGCGACACAAGGGCGCATCCAGCAGTATAAAGGGGCGCACAAAGTCTTGAGAAAGCTTCTCCAAGGTGTCAGGCGTACAATGCAAGACGTCCACTGTTATATCCGATGCGCCAACGCATTGCCAGAGCTTCCCGTCTTGCTGTACAAAATGCGTCTTAAGCACAGGGTGCGCATCTATCACAGTCAAGAGTGCTTTTTGTAGACGCATGGCATCTGGCGGCAGACCTTCATGGTCTTTTTGTGTCACATCAAGGTCAAGGCGAAAAGGGATATTGTAGACTGTGGACTCTGGATGCTTGGCGCACTCATAATACACGCCCATTTGACTTTCCGACAGTGGGAAAAGGCGTTGCTGTGCTTCAGAGACATGAGGGGCGCACGGCGCTATAGAGTTGTTGAGAAGAGCATCCACAAGAAGGTTTTCCAGCGCAAGAACAGTGGGTTCCGCCAAAAATGCATGGATGGGAAGGTCGAGGGCATATCGCTCTGAAACACGTGTTATCACCATGATGGCGCTCAAGGAAGCAAGACCTGCATGCAAAAGGTTTGTGGTGACGGAAAAGTTGCCATGACCAAGCACGCGTTCCACAATGCTTGAAAGCTCCCCTTGAAGGCGGGATTGTGACATTGCCACAAGGGAGCCGTCTTCGTTGTTCGCAGAAAGGGCATCAGTAAAACTATTTTCAGAAAACACAGGTGCAGGGAGCTTTTTTGCGTCCACCTTGCCATTGGGCGTTAACGGGATGCTGTCCACTTGCATAATGCTTGCGGGCACCATGTAGACAGGCAAGGCTTCCATAATAAATACACGGAGCTTTTGCAAAGAAAGCGTTTTACTTGCCACAACATAGGCAATGGCGCACTTGCCGCCCCCCGGTGCGTCAGCAGGAAGCAGCGCAACATTTTTAACATCCTCAAAAGCGCGGATACGATTTTCTATTTCGCCAAGTTCCACGCGAAAACCACGAATTTTCACTTGTAAGTCGCGGCGCCCCAAAATCTCAAGGTTCCCGTCTGCACGCCAGCGCGCCGTGTCTCCTGTTTTGTACATGGTCGCATATCCACTGATGTCATGAAATGGATTGGCAAGAAAAACCTTTTCTGTCAAATCAGGACGATTTTTATAACCCAAAGCGACCTGACGTCCGGCAATGTAGAGCTCTCCTTCCACGCCCACAGGCTGAAGGCGCCCTAAGTCATCCAGCACATAAAAGTCTGTATTATGCACAGGCTTGCCTACAGGGGGACGATCATAGTATTGGTCATAATGAAAGGCACTGGCAAGACATGTACATTCCGTAGGCCCATACAGATTATACAAGGAAAATGTGCTGATCGGCTCAAAGGGCGCAAGGGATTCACCGCCCATGGTGAGCGTGCGCAGTGTTTCAAGGCCTTGCAGTTGGGCAAATTGACGCCCCACCTGCGTTGTCAAAAAGCCCACAGTGATGCCATGTGTATTGTAAAAAGCTTTCAGCGCGGGAAAGTCAAGACGTATGTCGTCTGGTATGATATGGACAGCGGCGCCGGCTGTGAGAGGCACAAGCGTTTCTTTTATACTGGCATCAAAACCAAAACTCGCATAGGCCGCCACATGATCGCCCTGAGTCAGCGCAAAATACTCTTGATACCACGCGCAGAAATTCGCAAAATTTGCGTGCGACCACATGACGCCCTTGGGCGTCCCCGTTGTGCCAGACGTATACAAATAGACGAGTACATTATCAGGGGTGGAGAGGGGAGGAAGCAGGCCTTGTGTCGGCTCTTGTAAGTCTGTTATGGACGTTGTCAGCAGGCAGTTCCCATTATAGTTTGCGAGGAGTTCCGCGTAAGCCTCATCCACAAGCACAAGGGATGCGCCAGTATCTTGCAACATAAACTCAAGGCGTGACGCAGGATAGGCGGGATCAAGGGGCACATAGGCCGCCCCGGCTTTGAGCACTGCCAAGGGAGCAATGCTCATAAAGCTATTACGTCCCACTAAGATGCCCACTGCCACACCTTTTTTCACACCCATACGGACAAGGTGACAGGCAAGCTTGTCGCTTATGTGGTCAAGCTCCGCATAGGTATAGCGCACGCCTTCCGCTACCAAGGCCAGCGCTTCGGGACTGTGTGCGACACATTTTTTAAAAAGACTAATGACAGTTTCGTGCGTAGGCTGTTCTGTGCGTAGACCGGAAAAACTATGTAAAAGCACGGCTTTTTGCCGTTCAGGAAGGCGTGTCAGCTCTAAGAGTGTCCCTTGCGTGTTCTGTTCGTTTTTCTCCCCTCTACGTTCCCCAATACGTTGAAGGACAATCGTGAAAAGTTCAAGTACATCATGAGCTACACCATCTTCATAAAGCACAGGCGAATAATGCAAAGACAGCTCTAGCCCATCCTTCTGTCGTGCGACTTCAAATGCCCAATCTACAGGCGTCGCCTGCCCCACAAATGTTTGCAAGTGCACTTCCACGCGCCCGTCGTCCAGTGTCGCACAAGGAAAGGCCTGTAAATAGTTGACACTCACATCGGCAAAAAGCTTGCGTGAAGCGTCTCTTGTAGGGTGCATTTGCGCAAGCACTGCATCCATAGAGCATGTTTGATGCGCACGCACGCCGGCAAGCGTGTTCGCCAGCTCAGCAAGAAATTCTTCAAATGGCATATGATGCCGCGGATATGTGCGCACCGGCATTTCCTTGGAAAACATGCCCACCACAGACATGAACTCCTGTGTTCTGCCATGAAGGCCTGTACTCAGGACGATGTCCTCGCTGTTACAATAGCGCGAAGTGGTGAGCGATGCCGCCGCCATCACAAGAGTATAGACTGTGACGCCCGCTTTACGGGCGTATTGTTGCAAGGCGGTGAATGTCTCAGAGGACATACGACGCGAAACACATTTTTCTGTGAGGGGTAATACTTTCGGACGAATGGCGTGGCAAGGCATGGCATTGTGCACAATGCCATCATGAAACATATCCACAAAGAACGCGGCCTGCTCTGCAAGCATATCGGCCTGTTCCCGTTGCCATGTCGCATGGTCGAAATAATCCCTTTCAAGCGGCGCAAGCTCTTTGCCGTCGTACAGCGCCACTAAGTCTTGCAGAAGCACACCAAAGCTTGTGGCATCCATAATTGCATGGTGAAAGCTCATATGCAGAGCAAAAGTATCCGTCGCAAGCGCAAAGAGCGTAAAACGGTAAAGAGGCTCACGAGCAAGGTCATAGGGCACATTGAGCTTCTCTACTTCTTGCGTCAAGGCGTCTGGCGTGCACGCGCGTTGTGTCAGTTGAAAGGACGCAGTGTTGCGAATTTTACGAACGAGAACGCCGCCTTCCGTGTGATAGGAAGCATTCAAAATGGTGTGGCGCTGTAAGAGCAATTGCAAAGCATACTCAAGCCTTGCGGGTGACAGTGCGCCCTTAAAATGCAAGACAGGATTAAGATTGTAGATGACGGACTGTGGATTGAGCATGTGCTCTGTGACAATGAGTGTTTCAGTGGAAGTTAAGTGCATATTTGTACCTTTTTATATGTTTGGCGCTAAACAGAGAGGTGCTCCCCATTTGTTGGAGCAGTGCTTGAGCAAATTAGAGTGAGCGGTTATGCCGTACCCTCCCTTTGGGGTATTGTATTCGCTTAACTTCGATTCCGCAAGTCTGTAGCATGCTCAGCTTGGGCATAGTTCGCCAGTAACCACTATGAATTTTTATGCCCATACAACGTCGGGAAGTCAGAAAAGAGCAAGTGAAATTTTGCCGTCACTGTCCAGTGAACAGTCAGTGAGCAGGAAGATAAAAGGGGAGATAAAAAGGGACACAAAAAAATAAGGCCAGTTATTGCTAACTAGCCTTTATATTTCTTTTTTGATGGTGCCGCGGGACAGAATTGAACTGCCGACACGGGGATTTTCAGTCCCCTGCTCTACCAACTGAGCTACCGCGGCGACGCAAGAGTTCTTTTACGCATACTCGCCTCTCTTGGCAAGCTTTTTTTTGCATTTTTTAAAACTTTTTTTGAGAAGTTTTTTCTTTCCATAAAATCAGCGCATTACGGCCTCGGACAATGCAGCGTCGACCACTCAGGCAAGCTGCGCCACGCCTCATCCAATGCCTTTTCATGTGCCTTCCACTGTGGCGCCACGCTGGCAAGGAGGGCACGATACTCTGAAGAATGGTTCAAATGCGTCAAATGGCAGAGTTCATGATACAAAACATGCTCCGCAAGATGCACAGGCAAAAGCAACAAACGACAATTCAAATTGATATTAGCACGACAAGAACAACTCCCCCAGCGCCCGCGCTGCGATCCAATACGAACCTTATTCACCTGCAAATGCAAATCCGACGCAAGCGCTCGCACACGCTCTGTCAGCACAGGCCGTGCACGACCCCGTAACCATGTCTGGAGCAGCTCACAACATTCATACAAAGTCCCTTCCACATACAAAGTCC
>CAYJGA010000037.1:0-10003 GCA_964369255.1 uncultured Desulfovibrionaceae bacterium | reverse complement strand
AGATAGATGTGTAACGACCCTTGAAAGGGGGATTGAGAAAGAAGGAGGCCTATGTGAGCACTAAGGATCGTGTTGATGCGCCTGCACCAGAGAGCGGTGGAAATTTGACCTTGCAAGAGGGCAAACTTGACGCTTCTGTGGCGGAAAAGGTGCAGGAAACGGTGGACGTTTCTGAGATTGTGGCAAAGTATGACAAAGAAGCAACATACAGGCAATTTAAGGGCTTTTTGGATATATTTATCCGCGTACTCTGTATAGCCTTTTCTGCATTTCACCTCTACACAGCGGCCTTCGGGGCTTTTGCACCACAAATCCAGCGCTCTGTGCACCTTGGCTTTGTGTTGTGTCTTGTCTATCTTTTATACCCCGCGCGTTCTAAATCAGATTTGAGTAAGCTTGTCTGGTATGATGTTATTCTTGCCATACTAGGTGTACTTGTGTGTGGTTATATCGTTTATAACTATGATATTATTGTCTTGGAAGCGGGGCCTCCCACAACGAGTGACTTGATATTTGGCATCATGTCCATTGTCTTAGTACTTGAGGCGACACGGCGCATTGTGGGGCTTCCCATTGCCTTGGTGGCCTTTATCTTCTTGTTATATGCGCTCTTTGGCAATTTTATTCCCGGCATCTTTGGGCATAAGGGCTTTACGGTCTCGCGTGTTGTTTCCCATATGTATCTGACAACTGAGGGGATTTTTGGTATGCCTCTTGGGGTGTCGGCGTCCTTTGTGTTTTTGTTTGTACTCTTTGGTGCCTTTTTGCACAGCACTGGCCTTGGGAAGTTCTTTATCGACCTTGCTTTGGCGGCGGCCGGCAAATATGTGGGAGGCCCTGCAAAAGTAGCAGTTCTTGCGAGTGGATTTTTTGGAACAATTTCTGGAAGTTCTGTGGCAAATACTGTGTCAACGGGGACATTTACCATTCCACTTATGAAAAGCGTCGGGTATCGTTCGCACTTTGCAGGAGCTGTGGAAGCGGCCTCGTCTACAGGTGGACAGATTATGCCTCCAATTATGGGCGCTGCGGCCTTCATTATGGCGCAGTTCTTGGGCGTGAGCTATTATGAAATCGCGAAGACGGCTATCATTCCTGCATTGTTGTACTATCTTGCTGTGGGCTTTATGGTGCATATGGAAGCCAAACGCCTTGGCTTGCAAGGTATTCCGAAAGAGCGTTTGCCTGTGACAGCAAAGGTCTTGCGTGAAGGCGGGTACTTGCTTGTGCCCATTTTTGTACTTATTTACTTGCTCATGCAGGGCTATACACCACTGAAATCTGCCTATTACTGTATTGTGACGACGGTGGTTATTTCCTTCTTGGCAAATAACTGGAAGACTTTTACAGGCGCAAAACAAGAGGGCGCACCTGTGGGACAAGCGCTCGTGCAATGTAATGTTTTGAGCACGAAGGATGTTCTGTCTGCCATGGAGAATGGCGCCCGCCTTGCTCTTGGTGTGGCGGCAGCGTGTGCGTGTACAGGCATTGTTATTGGTGTTGTGACACTTTCCGGGATGGGATTAAAGCTTGCCAACGCCATTGTGGCGCTTTCCAGTGGCAGCTTCATGTTAACCCTTGTGTTCACCATGTTTGCTTCTATTGTGCTTGGGATGGGACTGCCCACCACGGCAAAGTACATCGTACTTGCCACCATCGCCGCCCCTGCCATTACGAGCTTTGGGGTGCCGGAATTAGCAGCTCACCTCTTCATTATGTACTTCGGGATTTTGGCTGACTTGACACCACCTGTGGCCTTGGCGGCCTATGCTGCTGCGGGGATTGCACGGTCAGACCCCAATCAAACGGGTTTTATGGCGGTGCGGCTTGCCTTAGCGGGCTTCCTTATCCCCTATATATTCTGTTATAATCCAGGAATATTGATGATTAATGCCACATGGTACGAAGTCGTCTTCTATGTGAGTACGGCGGCGGTGGGCATTATGTCGCTTTCCTTTGCCAATGTAGGGTATTGGATGCGCAATCTCTATGTTTGGGAACGAGTCATACTCGCTGTTGGCGCCATTGCGCTGATTATTCCCGGATATGTGACCGATACGATTGGAGCCATAGCACTTGCTACTGTTTTCATTTTACAAAAGAAGATGCCAAAAGACCCCAAAAAGCCAGATGGGCTTGCTACGGCGTAAAATCTTTTGACATAAAATAAATGCTTTACGGGTGAGGAAATGTTTGGTACATTTCCTCATCTTTTTTTGTATGCGTGTGTTTCATATAAAAAATACACATTTTCGCGCACGTTTTTATTGACAAAGGAGTCTTTTGATAATAGTTTTTATTACAAGGAGGCTCTCATGGCTCAAACAAGAATGACACGGCAGCGTGCTGTGATTTTGGAAGAACTACGCAAGGTGAAAACACATCCCACAGTGGATGAAGTCTATGGGATGGTGCGCGAGCATTTGCCCCGTATAAGCCTTGGAACTGTGTATCGTAATTTAGATTTTTTGGCAGACACAGGCGAAATCCTTCGCCTTGAAGCTGCTGGAACGATGAAGCGTTTTGATGGTGACACATCGTGGCATCAGCATGTGCGTTGTGTGCATTGTGGTCGTATTGGCGACGTAATGCAACCGCAACAAGTACCAAGTGTTGATGGGGTATACGTAGAAGGCTTTAGTGTGACAAGGGCGCGTGTGGAATATGATGGTGTTTGTGACAGTTGTGCAAAAGGTTCCTAATGGGCTCTTGAAAAATATATAACCTATAACTGTTCACGGAGGTATTATGGCAGAACCAAAAGATATGTGGCGGTGTCAGATTGCGAATTGCGGATATGTGTATGATCCAGATCGTGGTGATAAACGTGCTAAAATACCTGCTGGAACAAAATTTGAAGAATTGCCCGATGAGTGGCATTGCCCCGTCTGCAAAGCGACAAAAAAGACGTTCCAAAATATGGAACCAGCATAGCATCATCATACAGCAGAGTAGGGGAGTAGGCTGTCTATAATGAGAGCCTACTTCGCACGGCACTCTTTCATGAAACAATCTCAGTTGCTTATATTTATAAAAAATAAGCAACTGAGATTGTTTTTTATGTTCCTTTTTTCAAGAGTGCCAGTTCCGTTTCTGTGAGATTGCGCACTTTTCCCACAGGTAATTCCCCTAAACGCACAGGGCCTTGCGCCACGCGCACGAGTTTTAATATTGTCAGGTTTAAGTCGCGACACATGCGTCGTATTTGACGATTGATGCCTTGATGCAGTGTCATTTCTAATATATTCCCATATCTTTGCTCGTCAGCAGACTGTTTCAATATGCGCGCTTCTACGGGGGCAAGAAGTTCTCCTTCAGCAAGGCGCATGCCTTTTCGCATGATGGCAAGATGCTCTTGTGTAATTTCTTCGCGCACACAGACATGATATGTTTTTGGTAAATGGTGTCGCGGATGTGCAAGTTTTTGCGCTAAATGTCCGTCATTGGTGATGATGAGAAGTCCTTCAGAGAAATAGTCGAGTCTGCCTACGGTGAAAAGACGTGTGTCACGCCATGGCGGCGGTAAAATATCAAATATCGTTGTGCGTCCATCGGGGTCGTTGGCGGTGCAGATGGTGTGTATGGGTTTGTGGAGGAGTAAGGAAATATTTTGCGTATGACGAGTCACTGCTTTTCCATCAACATGGATGCTGTCATGTGGGCTAACTTTATGGGCAAGGTCTGTGACTGTGGCGCCATTAACGCTGACGCGCCCGGCCGTGATATATTCTTCTGCTTTGCGTCGCGAACAGATACCGGCGTCGGCAAGGGCTTTATTGATGCGAATATGGGTGCCTGTAGATGCGTCTTTTGCGCCTGTGGCCTGTAGTGGGGCAGGTTTCGCTTTTGAGCGATGATTGTTTTTTTGCGACTCGTGGTGTACGCTCTTGCTATTTGGTCGCTCAGATTTGAAATGTGAGTCATGTTTTTTTGGAGGATACGATTTTTTTTTGCCCTGTGTCATATGTGAAGCCTTTGTAGTATGAGAAAATAAAAAGTCAGTTGATAAAATATGATAAGCATATATTTTATCAGATTGTGTGGTGAGAACGCGTTGCATCTCATGCACGGGGGCACTATGCCGTAGGATGTGCGGAATGTCGAGAAAGAAAATGTGTGTTCATTATAAATATTTCCATACCCTTGAGAAATAACGCTTGGAGAAATTTTTTGTATCAAAGTTTACATAATTATCATTATGTGACAAAAAAAGACTTTACTTGTCCACGCAGGATTGCCTCCCCCCAAGGTGATGCGAAATCTGAATGGGTAAGGGAAAGGCTAGGAATAAAAAAGCCTTCCCCAAAGTTCTTTCAAAAGACAAAACGAGAATGTTTTGGATTTTGCCTTTACAAGGCCATTTCCATGCTTGCCATGAGGGCGCTCACAGCGTAAAAGGGGACGGGTATGGCACATTTTTTTTAGAGGAGTATTTATGGGATTGCTGAATAGCTCTTGCAGTATCACCCGATTTCGTATTTTGGATGATATTCCAAAAGACTTGTGGGAACAAATTCCTGAAAAATTAAAACAATTTGCGTTCCAAGACATCGACCATGTGAGTGAAGAACGCTCCTTTGGTTGGACATGTTTTGAGGATATGCTTGATACTGAGTGGCACACTGCACCGCCGCAAAAAGCGGAATATTTGACATTTTCCTTGCGCTTGGACACACGACGCGTGCCCGCGGGGGTTATAAAAAAACACCTTGCCCTCGCCATGCGTGAGGAAAAGGAAAAAAATGCGCAACAGAATAAGCAATTTATCAGTCGTGAGCGTAAAAAAGAATTGAAAGAACAAGTGGTTTTGCGCTTGCGTAGTCGTTTCCTTCCTGTACCTGCGGAGTTTAATGTCTTGTGGGCGACGGATACAAATGTCGTATGGTTTGCGGCAACTCAGGGAAAAATGATTGATATGTTTACGGAATACTTTACACAAACCTTTGATTTACACCTTGAGCAAATGACCCCCTATGCCCTTGCCGCCACACTCGTGGATGAAAACGCCCTTTTGCGACTCGATCGCCTTGAGCCTACGCAATTTGCAACGGAGTAAAACATGAATAGCCCTTACCTTGGACAAAGTATTGATATTATACTCGGGCAGGAGTTTTTGACATGGCTGTGGTACCAAAGCGACACCGCGCCGCAAACATTTGTGGATACGAAGGGCATGCCTTTTTCTGTGTTCATGGAGCAGCGTATTGTGGTGCAAGGCGGTGAAGGTGACAGCTTGGAGACAGCTTCTGTGTCTGGTTCTCTCTCCCCTTTGCGTGAAGCGCGTTTTGGGCTTGCCACGGGAAAAAAAGTGACGCGGGCGCTTTTGCGTCTCGAACAAGACGAGCTTTCGTGGCAACTCAGCCTGAAAGCCGAAGACTTTTCCTGTAACAGCTTGCGCACACCAAAAATTGAAAAAGACAGCGACGATGACGACCCAGACGCACTGTTCTTGGAGAAAGTCTACCTCATGGAGCGTTGTATTTTATTGCTGGACAGCTTGTATGGGCAGTTTTTAAAATTACGCTTATCAGCGCAATGGGAAGAAGAAGTCCAAGCAGTGCATGAGTGGATGACGCGCAAAGACGAAATCTAAGCAAAGACGAAATCTAAAAAAAGACGAAGTGTAATCAAAGACGCAATGTTAAGATAAGACATATAACATAGGCTCAAATATATATGCAGCACACTCCCCTCCCCTCTTCTACAAGCATACAAGCAAAACGGCGTATTATGGCGCTTTTGATGCGTGTTGTGCGTAAAATCCTTTGGATGCTTGTGGTTCTCTGGGGTATTACAGTTATCAGTTTTGCAGTCATTCATCTTGCCCCCGGCTCCCCTACTGACCTTGCAACCACACTCAATCCAGAAGTGGGAGAAGCCGCGCGTCAACGCCTAGAAGCGCTGTATGGGCTTGATAAACCACTCTACGTACAATACGGCGACTGGTTGTGGCGTTTGCTGCATTTAGATTTTGGTAATTCCATGTCATCGGACGGTCGGCCTGTGCTTGAAAAAATTATGGAGCGCTTGCCCTTAACTCTCGGCATCAATGTTGCGGCCTTATTCTTGACACTGTGCCTTGCTGTTCCCTTGGGTGTGCTGTCTGCATGGAAGCAAAATTCTTTGTTGGACAGGGGGGTGACTGTTCTTGTCTTTCTTGCTTTTGCGATGCCGGGCTTCTGGTTGGCGCTCTTGCTTATGCTGCACTTTGGCATTGAGCTTGCGTTGTTGCCAATATCTGGTATTACTTCACTTGATTATGATAAACTCACACCTCTTGGGAAAGCATGGGATGTGGCCTCACATCTTATTCTGCCTATTATCGTGTATACAGTGGGCGGGATTGCGGGCATGTCGCGCTTTATGCGCTCGTCCATGTTGGAAGTTTTGCGACAAGATTACATGCTCACCGCAGCGGCGAAGGGTGTCCCTGTACGACGCTTAGTGTTTCATCATGGCTTGCGTAATGCTCTTTTGCCTGTCATCACACTTCTTGGTCTTTCTGTTCCCGGTCTTATAGGGGGCAGTGTTATTATCGAGTCGATTTTTGCCTTGCCGGGTCTAGGGCAGCTCTTTTATGCGGCGGTTATGGCGCGGGATTATACGATGATTATGGGCAACCTTGTACTTGGTGCTGTGCTGACGCTTCTTGGCAATGTGTTGGCTGATGTGGGATATGGGCTTGCTGATCCGCGTATACGCACGGCAAAGGACATGTAATGCAACAAAAAACGTATGATTTTAGAAAAATATGCTACGCGGCAAAAAAACATATGATGTTTTTTTTAGGCTTTGGCTGTGTTTTATGCATGTCTGTGGCGGCTGTTTTAGCACCATGGATTGCACCCTATGACCCTACAGCGCTCCACCTTGACGCGATTTTGATGCCTCCGTGCGATGCCTTTCCCCTAGGTACAGACCAGCTTGGGCGTGATGTGTTTTCGCGTCTGCTCTATGGTGGTCGTATTTCTTTATGGGTGGGCTTTGTAGCTGTAGGAATTTCTGTGACTATCGGCCTTGTCTTGGGGCTTGTTTCGGGCTACTTTGGCGGTCTTGTGGATGAATGTGTTATGCGCGGCGTTGACATAATGCTTTGCTTCCCCTCATTTTTTTTAATCCTTGCTGTGATAGCTTTTTTAGAGCCAAGCCTGATGAATATTATGGTGGTGATTGGCCTCACATCGTGGATGGGGGTGGCACGCCTTGTGCGTGCTGAAACATTGACATTGCGTCAGCGGGATTTTGTTGCTGCTGCGCGTTTGTCCGGTGCGGGCACTGCGCGTATTTTAAGCGTCCATATATTACCCAATGCCATGGCGCCGGTGCTTGTTTCGGCAACGCTTGGCGTGGCCGGTGCCATTCTTTTGGAATCATCCTTGAGCTTCTTGGGACTTGGCGTACAGCCTCCTGTGGCCAGCTGGGGGAATATGCTCATGGAAGGGAAGAATGTGATGCAAATTGCCCCGTGGTTATCGCTCTATCCGGGGCTTGCCATATTGGTGACAGTGCTGGGGTATAATATCTTGGGTGAAAGTTTGCGGGATATGTTAGATCCGCGTTTGCGTTCTTGAGGGAAAAATAATGTTAGAGTTTTTAAGAATACAAGGACTTGCGCTTATTGAAAATATGGAGCTGGAGTTTGCCCCGGGCATGAATGTGCTTACAGGGGAAACAGGCGCGGGCAAGAGTTTTATCCTTAAAGGCATCAATTTTCTTTTGGGTGAAAAAATGTCTGCCGATATGGTGCGATCGGGGCATGAAAAAGCTCATGTGGAAGGGATTTTTCGTCATAATGGTGAAGAACTCTTTCTGCGCCGTGACCTCATGGCAGACACCGGGCGAAGTCGCCTCTATGTCAATGACACGCTCACATCTCAAGATGTGGTGAAGGAACTGCGCTCTAGCTTACTTGTGCATACAAGTCAGCATGGGCAACAAAAGCTTTTGCAGCCGACGTATCAAGCGCAGCTTGTGGAGAATGCGCTGCCCGATACGACGCTCTTGGAAAAGCGCGATGCTTTGCTTGTGGAATTGCAAAAAGTGTCCCATGAACGCAAGGCCTTACAAGCAAAGTTTGACAGTCTCTCTGAGCGACGAGACTTGCTCGAAATGCAACAGCAAGAGATAGACAAGGTGGCGCCGGAGCTTGGCGAAGAAGACAAGCTCGAAGCGCAACGCGCTGAGGCGCGGCGTGTCAGTACACAAATTGCGGATTATGAACAAGCGCTCTCTCTCTTGCATGGTCACGATGGCCCGGGTCTCATAGAACTCTTGGGCACGATGGAACGCTTGCTTGAGAAAATGTCGAGTTATGATGAGAGTATGGAAGCAGATTGCGAGGCGATTGGCGCAGTGCGTCAGAACTTGCCTGCATTGGAATCGCGCCTTCGTAAAAGTCCTGAGGCCACCGCCATTGATACGGATGCCCTCGAATCTCGCCTCTATGCACTCTCGCAACTTAAACGAAAGCTTCACCGTTCGCTGGAGGATATTTTACAGCTCCGCGTGGAGATAGATGAGAACATTTCTTTTTTAGATTCTTGTGGCTTAGACCTCAAACGCCTTGAGCGTGAAGAGGGCGAAATCGTGAAGAAACTTCAAGTAACACTTGAAGGCTTGATTCCTTTACGTCATACTGCCGCGCAGGCCTTTACAGAGCAACTCGAGCGGGCGCTGGCGGGGCTTGGTTTTTCAAAAGATATTCGAGTGATAGCAGATTTCAGCCCTGTGACCCTGTGGACATATGCGGACACTGTTATTTGTGACATCAAGGCGCGACTTTTATGGGCACCTAATCCGGGGCAGGCGCCGCAACCTCTTGATAAGATTGCATCCGGCGGGGAACTTTCGCGATTTTTGCTCGCACTTGTGAGTTGTCAAGATTTGGCAGAGGACGCCACATATATTTTTGACGAAGTGGATGCGGGCATTGGGGGAATGACATTGACCATGGTTTCAGACCGTTTACATGATTTGGCGCGAGCGCGACAGATGCTCCTTATCACCCATTGGCCGCAGTTGGCAGCGCATGCGGAGCGTCATTTTCAAGTGCGTAAAAAAGAAGTGAGAGGCCAGACGACGACGCATTGTCAGCGCCTTGGCGCGAAGGCGCGGGCGGCGGAATTATCACGCATGGCTGGCGGGAATTCGTCTATGTCGCAGTGGCAACTGCCTATTTTTTCTAAGGAAGATGAGTGATTAACTGATTGTACTGTCGCCTGTATATGACAACATACTCAAATACGAGGACGCTCGCATCTGTTTAACGTAAAAGTTTTGTGTAATACAATTTTTTCGTCATCAAGATGCGAGCGTCCTCGTATATGGTGGTATTGCTGTCTTTGTGTGTTATGCGACAGAAACGACATCAATAACAAATGTCAGTGTTTTACCTGCAAGCGGATGGTTTGCGTCAAGGTCAATACTTTCGTCATCAACGCGTGCAATGGATACGTTCATATTTCCGGTTTCGTTGGAAAGTTGCAGTTCCATTCCTACTTCGGGCGTGATGTCGAGGGGCATGTCATCGCGTGGTACAGTAAAGACCAGCTCATCGTCATGTTCGCCGTAGGCTTCTGCGGGAGGAATGGTGACAGTGACGCTGTCGCCTACTTCTTTTCCAGTGACTGCAGCTTCAAATCCCGGAATGAGCATACCTTTGCCCATGGTAAACTCCAAGGGGTCGCGCTCGCGTGATGAATCAAAAACGGAGCCGTCGTCTAATGTTCCCGTATAATGCACCTGTACAGTATCGCCATTTTTAATGGGCATGAAATTCTCCCTCTGTGTGTGTTCACAGCATTGTGAACATCCCATCTTGATAGCGCATTCTGCCTCAAAGTGCAAGTATTGCGTGAAGGGTATTATGCGGGTAAACAGCTCATTCTAATGTGTTTTTTTGAAAGGGAGCTGGGGAAAACTTTTTTTCTTCTTTTTTTCTTGGGGGGAAAACTTCTTTAGGAAAAAAAAGTTTTCCCCCAAACCCCCTTTCAAAAAAACCATC
>CAYJGA010000036.1:0-10157 GCA_964369255.1 uncultured Desulfovibrionaceae bacterium | reverse complement strand
AGAGCATAGGTGCGCTGCATATCCAAAGGTTTGGCCATGTTTTTCTCCCTTAACAGTCTGTTCGTCATTGTATAAGTAAATGCGAATTTATGGATACAATACTTTTTTCACAAAGCTTGTAGACGCATGCTAACGCGTCTTGCCACAAAAGAAAAGCTCTTCTTGACGTTTTTCAAATATAATTGCATTTTTTCTGGAGGCACTGGCTGGGTCTTTGTACAACGATTGCAGGGAAAATGCATGTTAGCTGCATAAAATCGTGCAATTATATTGTTTTTTACACTTTAATAGCTATATTCGGGTGCAATGTGTCATTTCTACAAAATCTTTTCAGCATTGATAATCTTGTTATGGCCTCCATGGCTTTTCTGGGAATTTTAGCCTTTGTGATGATAATGCGTATCGTCCGGAAGGGGCGAGAAACATTTGACCAGCGTCACAGAAAAATGGAAGCGCGCATTCGCGACACAGAGCATGAAACGCAGGAGAGCAATAAATCCATATTGGGCGGCGAACAGTTACATATTGTGGCGGCGGCCATACGGGAAGAAATTGACCTTGCTCACAATGCCGACATCATGTCTGTGGAGGAACATGCCGACCATGTGGCGCTCCTGCTGCCCACAGGCACTGTGCATATTTCTTATGCAGAAAATATGCGGACACTGCGCAGTACGCATCAGCGCCTGCGCGGTTTTGGACACTGGCAATTACGACACAAGGATGGGCAAGAGCAAGCATTTTCAGACCTCATGGAATTGACGCGTCACATTGAGGGTATTATCAACAGTTTTGAAAGGGAATGACAAAAAAAGGGGGAGCGATGCTCCCCCTTTTTTGTGATGCTATTTATTGATTTTCGGAATCGGACTCAGCAAACTTTTGTTGCAAGAGGTCGCCGAGGCTTTGACCTGTTTCAGCAGGGCCTGCGCGGAATTCTTTAGGCTTCTTGCGTTCTTCTTCATCCTTGATTTGCTTGATGGAGAGGCCGAGGCGGCGTTCTTCTGCACTTACATGGATGACCTTTGCTTGGATTTCTTGTCCTTCTTTGTACAACTCTGCGGGGGTTTTCACCTTTTTGCCGGAGAGTTCGGAAACGTGAACAAGGCCTTCAATGCCTTCTTCCACTTCCACAAAGAGGCCGAAGTCCGTAATATTTGTGACGATACCCTTCACCGTGCATCCCACAGGATAGGTGGTGGGCACATGACCCCAAGGATCTTCCACCAACTGCTTGACGCCGAGGGTGAACTTTTCGCTTTCTTGGTCAACGGTGAGCACCTTTGCTTGCACCACATCGCCGGTCTTGTACATTTCGTTGGGGTGGCGCACTTTGCGCGTCCAAGAAATGTCGGAAACGTGGATGAGGCCGTCGATGCCGTCTTCGATACCAATGAACATGCCAAATTCGGTGATGTTCTTGATGGTGCCTTCAAGGATGGTGCCCTCGGGATATTTTTCAGCAACGAGTTCCCAAGGATTGGGACGCACTTGCTTCATGCCAAGGGAAATACGCTTCTTGTCGCCGTCGACGCCCAAGATGATGACTTCCACTTCGTCGCCCACGCGAACCATTTGGGAAGGATGGCGAAGCTTACGGGTCCAAGACATTTCGGAAATATGAACGAGACCTTCCACGCCGGCTTCAAGTTCAACAAAAGCGCCGTAATCCACAAGGTTTGTAACCTTGCCATTGTAACGCGCGCCTTCGGGGAAGCGTTCGGTGATGTCCTGCCAAGGATCTGCCACGAGCTGCTTGAGACCTAAGGAGACCTTGTTGTTGTCCTTATCAAAGGAAAGGACTTTGAGTTCCAATTCTTGACCGATGGTGATCATTTCCTTGGGATGACGGATGCGGCGCCATGACATATCTGTGATATGCAGGAGGCCGTCAAGGCCGCCAAGGTCAACAAATACACCGTATTCGGTGATATTTTTTGCCTTACCTACGACCATTTGGCCTTCTTCCAAGGTGCGCAAGAGATCCTGACGCTTGGAATCACGCTCTTCTTCCAACAACACACGGCGGGAAACAATGACATTGCTGCGACGACGGTTGATTTTCAGCACGCGAAATTCGAACTCTTGGTTAACCAAAGCATCCATATCTGGCACGGGGCGCAAGTCCACATGGGAACCGGGCAAGAAAGCTTCTACGCCGCCGATATCGACAGTATAGCCGCCCTTAATGCGGCGGACAATATGACCTGTGATGACGCTGCTCATGTCTTGCACTTCTTCGAGCTTGTCAAAGAGTTGCATTTTCTTGGCTTTTTCAAACGAAAGTGTTATTGTGCCTTCATTTTCGTTCTTTCTCACCACAAAAAAGTCCACGCTGTCTCCCTCGGCTACGACAAGGTTGCCTGCCGGGTCGAGAAATTCAGACGTGGGAATCTGTCCTTCGGATTTGAAGTTCACATCCACAAGGACGGTGTCATCGCCTACGCGAACAATAACGCCCTTTACAATGGAGCCTTCCTCCAAATCGCCAAAATCTGTGCTTAAGTAGTCTTCAAGAGCACTTTCAAAGCTCATTTCATTCATTTCAGCTTCGAGTGCTGTTTCCTGGTTTGCCATATTTCCATAGCCTCCAAACAAAATTTCCCATGGGGTGTGCGCTTACTACCAGAAAGATGTCAACTTGACAAGCGAAAATGCGCCCTATGAAAGGTAAAGACGCACGTAATTCAAATTTTGTTTTTTAAAAGGTATCCTGCTGCAATGCGTTTGGGAAAAACGCTTGTGTTTATCATAACTCATTTGCTGTTGTTTTATCAAAAAAAACAAAGTTTTACGACATTAAAAAGGCGCTTCAGCTGGTGACTGTGTGAGCTGGCAGAGAATACTCTATAAGGTCTTGCTTAATGAGCCAAAGTATATATCCGAGCAGGGTTTCATCAGAGAGATTTTTTCCCCAGCGGTTTTGTCGTGCATTTTTCAAAATTTCCGACACAGTGCATTCCTCATGTGTAAGATGAATAATTGTATGGACGAAGGACTCTTGAAGGTTGACAGACACAAGTGCGTAGTTATTCCAAGGCGCTTTTTTTTCAACACACGCCCGCCCAAGCTCTGTGCATCGTAGCACAGTGTCCTCTTGTAAGTGATGACTTGCATAGCACGCAAATGCATTGCCATAGTCAAAAGAGAGGGGGTGTTTCGTATGACGCAAGCGAGCTACTTCTTCAGGGCTGATGGGGATATTATTGAGCTCCTCCCAAAATGTCACCCATTGGTCTACGACTCGATCAAATCTGTATAATTGAGCTGCGCGTTCCTTGGCTGCCTGTCCCATGCGTTTGCGTAAAGGCGCATCTGAAATAAGCTTTATAAGGGCTTCTTCAAAAAGAGGAATGTATATCGCTGTTTGCTGACAGCGCAAGAATTGATGCAGCTGGTTGAAGTACGTTCTTGACAAAGTGTCAAGCATGGGGGTGTCTGTAGGGGCGACGGTTGGAATAAGAAAGCCGGTCTGGCCTTGAACAATAATGTCTTTATATCCATTCCAATCACTACTAATGGTTGGAAGCCCGGCTTGCGCTGCTTCTACAAGTGTTAAGCCAAACGTTTCTTGAATATTGTCTGTGGGGGAAACAAAAACATCTGCCGCTGCAAAAAGCTGCTTTTTGAGCGTTCGCGACGGGTTTTCACGCATATCAAAAGGAATATCCCACATTTTTGATAGTGCGGTGAGTTGCTCCTTGAGACCTCCCTCATCCTGCGTCGCGCCGGCAAGCAGCATAAGGAAGTTTAATTCGGGATGTTTTACACGCACCCGTCTTAATGCTGTAAAAAGAGGTCGTAGATCCATTTTATCTGTCTGGCTAATGCGCCCATACAAAAGTAATATGACTGTTTCAGGCTGTACACCAAGGCGCTGGCGTAATTCCAGTCTCATTTCCTCATGTCCGCCAAGTTCAGGGTCTGGCACGCCAAGGGGAATAATTTTGAGTAGGGGCTGCTTCCATGTTTGCGGCAAGGCATATGTGTTACGGGCGTGTTGATACCATGCTTGCATGATGGAGCGGCTAGAAAATGATGTGCACCCGATACCATCACGAACCGTACAGCCATCCCAGACATGCGCAAGCGTACTTGCCGCATATTCTGTATAGCTGATGGTGTGATTGACAGCGGTCACAGGAAAAATGCGTGGAGCAAGAGCGTTTCGTGCACGACACAGAGCTGAAAATTCCGACATGGGATCAGAAAGATGACAGATTGTATAGGGTATCATCTGTAAACGCCTTTCAAGCATAGTGCGAGGAAATGCCTGTAAAGCGCCGCGGTCAAGCAGCGGGGCAGCGTCGGGAGCTTCGCCCCATATCTTCATAAGCTGTTTGGGGTTATCTACGAAAAAATGATAAAGATCAAATGGGTCACGCCTAAAAAGAGCATTGATAAAACCAATATTTGCTTGCGTGCGACCCATAATGGGGCCACCCTCAAAATATGGGTGCAACGATAAAAAAACACGCGACATATTGCCACCTCTTCTGTTTTGATAGTCAAACATGACAACGACTCCGGCTTGTATTGAACCGGGCAAATCCAAACACGAAAGCGCGCTCACTCTGGCATGTGAAAACGTAGGCATATGACGCTTATGCCTTCGAGACGGGCGGCTGCTACGAAGTTGCCAAGGTAATGCCATATCAGCACTGCTCTAGAACCTGAATCACGCCAACTGACTTGATTCTAAGGAAATGCTATTTAAATGTGTTTCACAATAATATTCTCACGAAAAGTTGCTGCGATATGCTCTGCCAGCAAGCGCCTGTGACATTGGTCGGCGGTGGGCTCGCTGCACAAGAGGCAGCATTTCGCCTGCGTAATGCGCTCCATAATCGGCGCAAGATTTATATCCTTTATATGTTCTCTATAGCGCTCCTCATATGCCTGCCAGTCGATATGCTTTGCTTGGTAGTCCTTGAGTAATTCCTTTGTGGGAGCAAATTCGACAAGATGCACATAGTCGCAAGAGGCGATGGCGCGCAAAAAATATATGAGGTCGCTTGCTTTGGCAAAGGCCGCAAGCTGTGAATGAGCATTGAGGCGCACATCAATAATTGTCTCCACATCGTGTTGTTGAAGAGACGCGAAAAATGCTTCCGCACTTTTCTTTGTGTAGCCGATAGTATAGAGGGTACTCTCATTCATGGGTTTAGTCTGCGTGCTCATGACTCTCGTCCTCTTCTTGATACGATATATGCTCGCCTTGTCTTTTATAGGCTTCGGCGAGCATTTCTTTTTCTGTATACAGCAAGCTATATTGGTTGTTGAAGTGTATGGTGAGCAGGCGTGTTTCCAGCGCGGCGTGCTGTTCGAGGGTAAAGGCAGGTGTGTCCTCGTACTTCTTTTCAAAAATATGCTTCACTGTGTGACTTGCGCATAACTCTTTGCAAATCAGTATAGAGCGATGACACTGGATGGGGTCTTTTTCCGCACAAAGCAAGGCGACATTGTATTGTTGTAAGCCAGTGCGCAGCCGCTCAAGGCCGCTCAGAAAGAAGGGGGCGCGGCGCACGAGGTCAAAGTCCACTCGACCATCTCTATAGACATTTCTGTCGTCCGGGCGTGCGCCCAGTTCCTTGCCTAAGAACACATAAAGAATGCTGTGCTGTTTGAGGCATGCTTGGAGCGCGTCTTGGTTGAAATCCTTATAATAGGCACTGAAAGGGGCGCTACGCACGTCCGCGATGACATCAACTTGATGATGCTTGAGCGCTTTTATAAAGAGTTCTTGCGGATAGGATGTATAGCCAACTGTGAATAAAGTTCCCATAGTTAGTCACTTTCTCCGAAAAAATAAATGCCGTTTGCTTGCAGCCAGTGCATACCGCTGGCGGGGCGCGTAATGCCAAGGCGCAGGTAGATGGTCTCGCTCTGCGCAATCCTTGTGTTGATGAGTGCAACTCGTTCATGGACATTGGTGTCCGTCAAGCCCCAAAGATGATTATGTTGTCGCAAAGACACCTTTTCATAGGACTGCCCCGTGGCAAGGGTGAAGTTTAAGCGGATTTTATGATTACGAAAGTCCTCCACTGCCTCAATGTCCTTTGGATTGACCCGCACAGTGACAAGGGAGCACGCGGCGTCGGCGGCATCCGGAATACTCCTGTCATCGCCAATATCCCCAAAGTATACTGTAATATCCTTGACGCTTGTACGTTCGAGTACTTTTCGGAAGGCAGGAATGTCTCTCGTCTCAAGAATTTTGAGGAGTTTGACAAGGTAAAAATCTTCAATATGCGGATTTTCCGGCGTCATGAATTTGCCCAAGATAAAGAGTTTTGAGGCAAGGAATATGTCTTGCCGATGATACTTGTCATGGGTCAAATATGGCAAAATCCTGAATGTTTTTCCTGCATTATTAACGCCTGCGAGGCAAATTTTTCCGTTCGTAAATACTGTATAGTCCGTGACGATGATACAGGTCTTTATGAGGCTTTCGTTGGCATTTTGAGACATAGATACTCCTGCGCGTTGCGTTGTAATCCATAAAACGCCCAAAAATACATGTAAGCATGGCTCCATAGCGCCATGGTGAAGAAAAAAAGTGTCTTTGTCAATGACCAATTTTTCATATAAGTAAGGTATGTTTTGACATGGATTACGCTCCATGATAGACAAACCCAAATGTTGCTTTAGAAGGTGTAAAATCTTCAAGCTAGGCGTATTTGACAACAGCGCTTAGGAAACTCTTTATGTTTGAGGTAGACATGCCGCCATACGGTTCTCTTGTTCTTATTGTAACGCCCCAAGGAAAACGCCATTTGAAGCGCGTGGAACCGGGGCAGGATTGGCACAGTGGTCATGGTATTCTTGCCATGGAGCATGTGTCGCAGGCCAGTTATGGCAGCGAAGTACGCACGAGCATGGACGTTCCGCTGCGCCTTCAAGAACCTGTTTTACACGACCTCCTCAAAGGGGTGAAACGCCAGACGCAAATTATTTATCCAAAGGATATTGCCTATATTTGTATGCGCTTGGGAGCTGGCGAAGGACGCACGATTATTGAAGCAGGCTCTGGCTCCGGCGCGTTGACTGTGGGGCTTTCGTGGTTTTCCGGCAAGACGGGGCGCATACACACCCACGAGGCGCGGGAAGAATTTCATAAGCTTGTACAACGGAACTTACAATGGGCAGGTGTGGGGGAGAATGTGACGTTGCACCATCGCGACATCAGCGAAGGCTTTGCCGTGAGCGGCGCCGACGCGCTTTTCTTGGACGTCCGCACCCCGTGGGAATACCTCGACCACGCTGTGGCGGCGGTGCGCCCCGGCGCTGTCATGGCCTTCCTCTTGCCCACAGTTGACCAAGTACGACAATTGCTTCTTGGACTTGAACGCGGCCCCTTTGATGACTTAGAGGTGAGTGAATTGCTCATGCGTCGCTGGAAACCCATTGCCGATCGCTTGCGGCCGGAAGATCGCATGGTGGCACACACAGGCTTTCTTGTGTTCTGTCGTCATCAAGAGCGTAGCGCAGATTTTGAGAGCAGAAAACCGCTAGGAACCCGTGAACGCAAGCAGGAAGCCGCCCGCTTGGCACGACTGGCAGAGCACGAAACCCACGAAGCTATTTAAGTATGAAAAAAGATATTATTTTAGAAACAGCCGCACGGCTTTTTGCAGAGAAGGGCTATGCCCGCACATCCACTGCCATATTGGCAAAGGAGTCGGGCGTGGCTGAGGGGACAATCTTCCGTCATTTTAAAAGTAAGGAACATATATTCATAGCCCTCGTGCAACGACTTCGGGAAAAAATGACCCGCGATGTCCACCAATTCCTTGACCTGCAAAGCGACGAACACGGCCTTGATCGTATTATTTCTGTCATTCGAGCCTGTTATTCCTTTGTGCAAAAAAACAGTACGGACTTTGCGCTCTTATTACGCGACGTACCCGGCTGCTATGGCGAACCGCACAGCCCCGCCTTTGAGCATGCCCGTATTATCTATGTGTCATTACAAGAGGACTTTCAAGCATCCATAGAAAAAGGTCAACGCGACGGAACCATCCGCGATGACATCCACGCCGGCGATACTGCCTGCATTTTGGCCTCGTCTCTTGTGGGGCTCATGCGCGTTGTGCACCTTGGCTTTTTGACTCCCTCGAGCAGTATTTTAAAAAACTTCGTACAGACCACTGTTGCCATGCTTGAGGCACCGAAGTAGGGCATCCGGAAAACCTACTCCGACGTATTACTTTGTAAAGAAAGGAGGATTTATGTCGGCATCTTCTGAACAAAAAGCTCTGACAAGCGTTCAAATTGCTGCATCAAAAGGTGAGAAACGCCTTGTTATGGTGACGGCCTACGACTACCCGTCCGCCTTCTTTGCCGACGCCGCAGGTGTAGACATGATATTGGTGGGCGACTCCCTAGGCATGGTGATGCTCGGCAAGCAAGATACGCTTTCCGTCACCACAGATATGATGGTGCACCACTGCGCTGCTGTCACTGCCGCGCGTCCTCGTGCTCTTGTGGTGTGCGATATGCCCTTTTTAAGCTATGAAGACAGTGTTAAAAGCGCCCTTACTCACGCTGGCCTCCTTATGGCAAAAGGGGGCGCACGCGCTGTAAAGATGGAAGGGGGTATTCAAATCATCGAGCAAGTGCAAGCGCTTGTGGGGGCTGGCATTCCTGTCATGGGACATATTGGCCTGACGCCACAAAGAGTGGCAACGCTGGGCGGCTATAAGGTGCAGGGACGCGAGGCCAACGCCGCAAAAGCGCTCATGGACGAAGCGCGCTTACTGCAAGAAGCTGGTTGCTTTGCCCTTGTGCTGGAATGCGTGCCACAAGAAGTGGCGGCTGCCGTCACAAAGGCACTGACCATACCCACCATCGGGATTGGTGCGGGAGCGGACTGCGACGGTCAAGTGCTTGTGTTCCACGATTTTTTAGGCATGAACCCCATGCGTACACCGCGATTTGTAAAGCCTTATGCACGCCTTGGTGCCATTATCACGCGCGCCGTGGCGACCTACGCAAACGACGTTCGCACAGGCGCTTTTCCGCAAGAAGAACATACATTTCATTTAAGTGAAGATGAGCTGGAAGATTTTGAAGCTATGATGCGCGTTTCCACCACCCATAGCAAAACCGAAGACCCCACACAGGATGATATAGAATGACAGCATTTTCCATGCACACTCCTGTCCCAAAGGTGGCTGCCATCCACGACTTATCCGGTTTTGGGCGCACATCTTTAACAGTCGTAATTCCCATATTGTCTGTCATGGGTATACAGGTGTGCCCCATGCCCACAGCGGTGCTTTCGACCCATACAACCGAATTTACAGATTTTTCCTTTTGTGATTTAGCAAAGGAAATGCGTCTTTTTTTAGAGCATTGGCGCGCGCTGAATCTCACATTTGAAGGCGTTTATTCTGGCTTTTTAGGCTCACCGGAACAGATGGAAGTGGTGGAAGGCACCATCAAGCATTGCAAGCGCGAAGGCGGGCTTGCAGTGGTTGACCCCGTCCTTGGTGACAATGGGAAGCTTGACCCCACCATGACCGCTGACATGGTGGCGCGCATGCGCCATCTTGTGAGTCATGCTGACTGCATCACGCCCAACCATTCGGAAAGTTGCTGGCTCTTAAACGAAGACTACACGCCGACGCTCACAGTACATGCGGTGCGGGAGCGTTTGGTGCGTCTCACAGATATGGGACCCAAGGTAGCCATCATCACAAGTGCCCCCATTGACCCGCGCCACGGCTACACGTCTGTTGTGGCATACCACGCAGAGCAAAAGCGATTTTGGCGCGTGGATTGCGCTTATATTCCTGCATTTTATCCGGGGACAGGGGACTGTTTTGCCTCCGTACTCACGGGCAGTTTGTTGCTTGGCGATTCTTTACCGCTGGCCATGGACAGGGCTGTGCAATTTGTGAGCATGGGTATCCGTGCGACATTTGGGCATAATATGCCGCATAGGGATGGTATATTGTTAGAAAAAGTCCTTGATACGCTGCGAATGCCTGTCATGAGTGCCAGCTACGAATTGTTAGAACCTTGTGAAGTTTAAAAGATTTTTTTGTTTTTTCTTGGGGGGAAACTTTTTTTAGAAAAAAAAGCTTTCCCCCCCCCACACAAGCCTTTTCAAAAAAACTTAACTCTACAACTGTAATACTATCGTTCAAGCC
>CAYJGA010000035.1:0-10380 GCA_964369255.1 uncultured Desulfovibrionaceae bacterium | reverse complement strand
AAAGTGCGTGCTGAAATAAGTCCGCCTGTGGCTTGCTGTATCTGCAGCCGTGTTGCCAATGGGGGCAGTGCATCATAGATTTCCTGCCAGTGTTTTTCGGATTCTTTCAATTTCATAATATCCTCCAATTATTTAAAATGACTAGAAAAATATTTTTCCACTGGCTAATATAGGCTGCACGTTGCATTGTGTCAAATCCACCTGATTTTCCATTGGAATAAAAATAACAATATCAGCATTATAGATTTATTATGTTTTTCTTTTATTTTTTTTAATAGTATATAATCTTTAAAAACCAGCCTATTATAGATTTATAGATGATTTAATAATAATTCTTAATTTTATCTTCTTAAATTTTTTTTGAAGAATTTTTTCATCGAAAAATATAGAAGGAGGAGAGGGCAAAATTTTTTTGCCTAATTTTGAAGCACGTCCAGTTTTTGAATGTGTGTTCGTGGATCGTTTTGGAAAGAATAGGTGTATGCTTATGCACAGCTTATGTCCATACCTCAGACAGGATGCGGACAGGATATGGATAAACTGTGGACAAGGTGTGGGCAGGAACACGATAGAAGGCGGTAGGTGATGTTTGACCAGAAGCTGAAGGACGATGGAGGAAACTCTTTATCAGGGGTTTGTTTTGAGCGCATGGGCAGTGACAGGGCATAGACAAAGCGCAATCAGGGGGCTGCCAGCCATCGTTCGCTTCACGTTGTTTCACATTTTATATCTCCTTGTCACCAGGATAGGTAGTACAGGAGTAGTACAAAATGCAGGCAAACAAAAAAAGGGTTTACGGCTTTTAACCGTAAACCCTTGTAAATTTTGGTGGAGCTGGACAGAATTGAACTGACGGCCTCTTGAATGCCATTCAAGCGCTCTCCCAACTGAGCTACAACCCCACTCGACGAAGACGAATATGCATCAACACTCTTAACTTGTCAATGAAAAAATCATCTTTTTTGAAAAAAGATTTTATTATAAAAAAAACAAACTTTTATACAAAGAATTACGCCCCAAAAATTGAAAAGACATGCCAGGCACTGTCATCACACAAGAAAAATAAAGACACTTTGTCTGCATCAATCCTCGACAGATGTTGAAGAAAATAGCTTTGAACCTTCTTCGCTTAATCGAAAGTCCACTTTTCCGTCGCAGAATCAACAAGCCAGTTCATACAACTTGAATGACGTACTCGCAAGCCTAACTTCTGCGACTCTTCTTCTCATCACCCTTGTCAGTCTTGCCTTTTTTCTTTTCTTCGGCCTTCATTTTTTCATACTTTAACTTTGTATAGTAGACTTTTTGAAGCGTCATGGCAGCAAGCCGTTCTTCATCCTTAATGCCGGGAAGACGACGCGCACCCAAGAATGTATTCTTAAAGTAGCTCGTCGAAAGGTCGTCAATGCGTATGACAGTCCGTTTACGCGGACTGTGAATAAACTTTCCGTTACCCACATAAATACCAGTATGATAACCGCGGCGCGGATGTCTAAAGGCAACAATGTCACCAACTTGCATCTTCTCCTCATCCTTGATGAGCATGCCAACTTGCGACTGGTCGCGTGCCGTCCGCGGCAAATAAATACCTGCATGCATATATGCCCAACGAACAAAACCGGAACAATCAAAGCCCGTTGGCGTTGTACCCCCGTACTTATAGGGAGTCCCTAGAGCCTTTTGTGCCACGGGAATCAGTACAGGTTTGTGCTGCTCTTGAAAATACTGAGCATAGCGCTCTTGTCGAGTCAACGGGTCTTCTATAGCAACATTTTTCGGAGTGCATGCCGTGGACATAAAAGCGAAGAGGCAAAGAAAAAATGAGAAAAACCTTGTCGTAGGTATTTTTTTTTGCGAATTTTTCATAACTCTGAAATCTACATAATGTCTGGAATGTTGTCAAGCGTTGCCCTCATATGAAAACAACGTTTTCCTCTGCAACTATAATATTTCGCCCGTAAGCAAGCTTCATATATATTTTCACAACAGCTTACGGGCAGAAAACACTTATTTTGCTTCAAAAAATGCCTTATACAAAGCTGTTGTCGCAAATATGTCTGCACAACTCGCCAACTCAAAAGGACTGTGCATGGACAGAACCGCAGGGCCACAATCAATAACATGCATGCCATAAGTGGCAAGGAAGAGCGCCACTGTGCCACCACCGCCCAAGTCCACTTTGCCGCATTCTGCCATTTGCCACGGAATATTGTGTGCACGGCACAAAGCACGCATCCAACCCACAAGCTCGGCGTCGGCGTCATTGGCGCCGTACTTGCCGCGCGACCCTGTGAACTTTGAAAAGCACGGCCCATAGCCTAATTGAGCAGCGTTTTGCTTTTCGTGAACTTCTTGCCAGTCAGGATCAAGAGCGGCCTGCACGTCCGCAGAAATAGCCTTCGACTCCAAAAGCATATGGCGAAGTTTTACATCAGCATCCCACTTTTCGCAGCAATCTTCGAGGCAATACTGCAAGAAACGCGAACTTGCGCCTGTGGCGCCGTCGGAACCTATTTCCTCCTTATCCCACAACATGAGCACCATGGTGTGCTGAGGATTTTTTGCTGTCAAAAAAGCCTCAAGAGCTGTAAATACACAAATACGATCATCGTGCCCATAACCGCCAATAAGCGCCGCATCCAAACCCACAAAACGTGCTGCACCAGCAGGGACAGCTTGCATCTCCGCGCAAATGAAGTCTTCCTCTGTGATTTGATATTTTTCATGAAGCAATTTCAACACATGCGCCTTCAAAGCGTCCTTGGGTCTTTCTGCGCCCTTTTCTGCTGTCCTACCTTGAAAATCCTCTTTCTTATCCTTCCCTTTTTTCTTCTTTGCGACAGGATTTTCAGCCCCAGTCAAAGAACTGTGAGCCACAGGACTGTGCCCCAAAATAATATTAAGCTTTTCCGCTTCAAATGCATCCGAAACCGTTTGCGTCACATGCTTTTGCGCTAAATGTGGCAACAAATCGGCAATAGTAAACACAGGTTCATCCGCCTCCTCACCAATGACGATGGACACCTTTGTCCCGTCCGCACGCATCACAACACCGTGCAGCGCCAAAGGACGGGCAAGCCACTGATACTTACGAATGCCCCCATAATAATGAGTTTTTGCTTGTGCAACGCCGGGCTGTTCAATAAAAGGACGCTGCTTAAAATCAAGGCGTGGGGTGTCTGTATGTGCGCTGATAAGATGTACGCCCTTGCTCAGAGGCAAGCTTCCCTTACGCGCGGCAAAGAGCGCTTTTTGCCGAAAGGCGCACACCATGCTTGCGTCATCGCTCCCTTCAAGAAAACCGTGCTCGGCCAAGCGCGCTGTCACATAGTCGATAGTTTCGCGTTCTGTTTTGCAACGTGTCAAAAAATCTCTGTACCTTTCAGCAAGCTTGAGCATGGCCTTTGTGTCTTTTTCGTCCGTATACACATCCCAGCACGATGTAGGGGTATATTGTATATCTGTGGAAGCGGGCTTCTGTGTCACTGTCAATCTCCTTCAATAATACAAGTGTGTTATATTTTTTTGAGTAAATTATTATAGATATTATAATAAAACTCTGCATGTTTTCGTAAGTGTGGGGCGGTCAATTCTTCCCCCAAAATAGCATATGCCGTAGACACAAAATGCCGACGGGTACGCAAATCAGCAAGGCGCTCTTGATGCTTTTGTGTGTGCATAAGTTCTTCCATAATGCCAACAATGGTGTGCGCCCGGTGTGTGTCCATGTGCCTTTTGTGGACTTCGTCATGTCCTTGCAGCGCAATCTGCGCAAGATTTTGCGGCGACGCAAGCGCGGCTTTTGCGACAGCTCGCGCATGCACAGCATTGCTACGTCCATACAGGGGTAACAAATGCGTGCCCACTTCAAACACGTCCGCCAAGCCGTGTTCACACTGCTCCATAAGAAGCACCGCGCCGCACGCCATGGCCTCAAAGCATCGAAAATTTAATTCCGACGCTGCTGTCGTATTTAAAATAATGCGCGCGCGATTAAATATTTCTTGATACGCGCCTTGATGCAGCACAAGAGGATGCAATGCTTGGAAGGCCTTCAAAAAAGGCTCTCGCTCCGGCAAGTTTTTCGCTTTCAATGTCCCCACAAAGGCCACGGGAATGTCGCGCTGTGCCATGTCACGCACGGGATCGTGCGTGCATACGTCAATGCCTTCCTTGGCAAAGAGGGGCATCCATCGTGCATCCATGTTTTCTTGTGTAAAAAGCTGGACAAAATCCTTTTGTGCCACAAGCGTCGTCTCAAAAGCATAACCAAAGGGGACATGCCACGGATTACAAAAGGTATCAATGGTATAAAATATTGACGGACATGGTAATTCTTCCATATCGAAAAAGAGGGGCAAATTGCCTTGATCAGCCGTGAGTACGGCGTCCGGCGTAAAACCCCTATCTTGCAACTGTTTATATAGTGTCATCACCGACGTCGGATACGGCGACGCAATATCGCATGTTTCCGATAAACCCGCAGACACCACAGTGTGGCCTTGCCTGCGTAAAGCAGGCACAAAGTACGGCGCTTCTAAGTTTAAGATATTCATGAAAGATTATTTTCCCCATCAAGCGCTTCCGTAAGAGAATGCAACAAAAGTGCTGTGTCGTGTTCCAAAAGTGTACGTGGGTCAATACAAAAGCTGTCACCCTCAAGGCGTCCGATAACAGGCGGCTCTGTGCGTAAAAGGCGTTCCTTCATATCCGTGGCAGACATGGCGCGCGGTGTTAAGCACACAAGGGTCGTTGGCAAGTCTCGCTCCGGAAAGGAACCACCTCCGACGCGCGACACGTCCTTTTGCATATGAAAATCGACACGCTCCCCAAGATGTGTGTGCAAAGCCTCTGTTAATGCCTGTGCTTTGTGCTCCAACACCTCGGGCGACATGGTAATCATGCGTAGTGTGGGAATGTGCGTCAGCGCACTTTCTATATCTGTATAAATGCGTAGTGTCGCCTCCAATGCTGCCAGCGTAAACTTATCGCAGCGCAAGGCGCGATGTAAAGGATTCACACGCATGGCATCCACATAGGCTTTTTTCCCCACAATAATACCTGCTTGAGGACCCCCCAGCACTTTATCACCTGAAAAGCTTACCACATCCACACCGGCACGCACCACATCTTGTACTGTCGGTTCGCCGGGCAGACCGCATGACTGTAAATCAGCCAAGGTGCCGCTGCCAAGGTCTTCAATGACAGGAACATTGTACTCTTGCCCCAGCGCCACCATCTCATGTAAGGAGACTTCCTTATGAAAGCCCACAATGCGATAGTTCGACGTGTGTACGCGTAAGAGCGCCGCTGTCTTATCATTTATAGCCTGTGCATAATCACGAGCATGGGTTCGATTTGTGGCGCCTACCTCGCGTAAAAAAGCACCGCTCCTCTCCAGCACTTCCGGGATGCGAAAAGAACCGCCAATTTCCACCAACTGTCCACGAGACACAATCACTTCCCTGCCCTTACACATGGCATCGAGTATGAGAAGTACAGCGGCGGCATTATTGTTCACGACCATGGCAGCCTCTGCGCCGGTAATGCGACACAAAAGGTCTTCCACAAGACTCTGACGACTCCCCCGCCCGCCTGTGCTCAAATCAAGCTCCAAATTACTATACGACGCTGCCACCTGCGTCACAGCCGCCACAGCGCTCTCAGGCAAGACGGAGCGTCCCATATTTGTATGGATAACAACCCCTGTCCCGTTCACCACACGACGCACGCGCGAACGCGTCGCCTCCTTCACAAAGGCAACGAGCGATGACCACAGCTCTTCAAGGCCACGCGCTTCTGTGACCTTGCCCTCTTTAATATCCTTTCGCACAGTGTCCAGAAATTGCACTACTGCCTCACGCTGCATAGCACGCGGCACAGCGTCGCTAAAATTCGCCCGCGCCTTCAAGACATTCAAACACGCATCCACCGAAGGAAGAGCACGAAAAAGGGACTGCATAAAACCTCACAGAAACTAAACGCTGATTAATTATTATTTTTTCGTGGGAGGAAACTTTTTTTTAGGAAAAAAAGCTTTCCCCCTACAAGCTTTTCAAAAGCAAAAACGGTTTGTATTTTGGCGCCGCATATGGTGCTTTTTTAACGAACTGTCAAGCTATCATAAATTCCGGATACATGGCAAACACTTCCCCCAACAAATACAAAGAACCGCAGACAAGCACGGGGCATGTTGCGTCGTGTTGCAAAACATGCTGCCGCGCATATGCAAAAGCTTGTGCGACATTCTCCACGCCTACTATCACACCAACATGAGCATCCGGTGGCGCTTCCATTGTCGTATCCCCTCCCGTTTTGTCGGGAAGATGTGCGCAGGCTTCACGCAATGTCGACACAAGCGCGTCCCTTTCCTCCACAGACAAAGCACGCTCATTATCGTGCATCAGCGGCACAAACACAGGACAATGATGACACAAAGCGCGAATATCTTCCACAAGACGCAGTATAGTCGGATTATTTTTATCAGCCAAACACGAAAACACAAGCGCAGCCGGCTTTGTATTCAGCTGCCTTATGTAATCGCGTAGCGCTTCTAGGCTGTGTGCATTGTGGGCGCCGTCAAGAATCATATAGGGCGGCAACATCGCATCATTTGTGTGGACATGTTGCATTCTTCCGGGAATAAAGGCATGCTTCAATCCGGACAAAACTTTTTCCTCGGCAGCCGCATTCACAGCATCCACAGCATCCACCGCATTCACAGCATCCACCGCATTCACAGCATCCACCACCCAGCATCTTTCCTGCGCAATACAACGCCATACAGTGAGCGCAAGAGCAGCATTGTCATATTGCTGCGCGCCCACAAGTCCTAAGGGGGTCTGCGGCGTCAGTGGTTCCGTGGCTGCGGCAGGCTTGAGCACTTTATTATATGTTGCCGCCACATCATTGAGGACGCTCATGACCTCGCGATGCTGCGGGTGTTCAGCCGCATGCACAACAGGCAATGTCCCCGTCACTCCCTCGCTGAGAGCCATGGCTTTATCATAGGCGATTTCCTGTACAGTATCCCCTAAAATACGCTCATGATCAAGGCTGATAGGCGTTATACACACAAGGTCGCGCGTGATGGCGCTGGTGGCATCAAAGCGCCCCCCAAGCCCCGCCTCCATGATGGCTAAGTCCACATGTGCCGCAGCAAAAGCACACACAGCGAGCACCGTTAAAAATTCAAAATAGGTGAGGTTTGGCGCCGCATCGTACACTTGGTTGGCAAGGGGAACCCACGCATTTTGAGGCAAGACATGCCCATTGCATTTGATGCGTTCCTGCGGTGATACAAGGTGCGGCGACGTAAAAAGCCCCGTTCGCACGCCGTGCGCACGCGCTATACTCTCTAAAAATGTCGACGTCGAGCCCTTACCATTCGTCCCTATTACTTGCACCACTGCGAAAGGCGGGCGCGTCAAGCACAAGCGCTCTAGGGCACGCTGCATACGCGCAAGACTCAAGTCCATATGGAAAAGCCCACGACCATTTAAAAAAGCTGTCACATCTGCAAATGTATGAAACATGGCTTATAACCATTGCTCTATCAAAAAAATTTTCATGAATCTTGCTCACCTCTTGCACTGTCGGTTTTCTGCTCACAGACTGCCATGTGCCAAAGCTGCATTCAAGTCACATTCACGCTGTGTGGAAGCATATTTAAGACATACTTAAACCGCATTTGTGTCTAGAAATTTTCTAAACATTTTGAAAGCTTGAAAACAACATTTCAAAGCAGGCACTTTTATTTTCGTATGATAAATGCTTTCATAAAGTCAAGGAAAATTTCACAACGCGTCACCTGTAACAATGCCGTGGTACCCCGCGAGGAATGAAGACACTCCTACCTTAATGAAACATATGAGAAAAATTTACGATACACAAATCTTTTTTTAAAATCATGGTTTTGCTCTGCTTCAAGCATTGCGTCCTTTGCCATCTGTGTTTATACTCTCTTTCACAAAGCAAAGGAGACTATGAATGAAACTTGCGGCGCCGCTGCTCCATTTCCCATATTTACACAAAGAAATTAGCTTTTTAGAGCCATCTTCCGTGGCACGCGCTTTGTCGTGCATCCCAGCGCTCTCGTTGTGGGTGGGTATACCATTGCACACGAGCGAACCGCAGGATACTACGTGGCGCCCGGAAAATTATCCTTTTTCTCCCAAGGAAGCTGAGGCGTGCTTGCGGGATATTGCCAACATGGGCGATATGGCGCTTTCTGGTATGCCTATAGAGGCGCTCGTGGCAGCACAGCCGGCTCGCGACCTTGCTCGTGATGTGAAAGAGCAAGAGGCCTTGCAGGCCTTCGTAGAGAGTGCGAGCATGGAGAGTGCGACCGCGGAGAATACAAACAAAAACGCAACACGCAGCGCAGAGCCTCATACTCAGACGCTTGATGTACACAGCCTGCGCGCCGCACAACGTTTTTTGCTTATGGCGTGGTATGTGGAAAAACGCTTCCTCGAAGTGCGCGCCTTGACGAAGGACTATGCCCACGGCACACGTTCGCTGCAAAAAAGTCTTGGTGCAACCCATAATAATGATACAGATGATGAGCATGAGGATGCTTATGATAGTGGTGGTGATACTGATAGGGATGCCGACGACGGCGTCCTGAAGCAGCTTGCGCAAATGAACGCCACTCTCTACGATGTAGATGTTCCCTTACCAGATTGGCGAAAAGTTCTGGAGAATGCCGCAATTTTTTTACCACAAACCTGCACACTCCTCATAAATGACAGCACCATGGCGCAACATATCCGTGAACATTGCACTGTCGAGCCATTGTCTGCCGACACCTTGACAGCATCGTGTAAGCCCCCCACTCCCTTACCTCAAGATATTGCATTTTCACAGCACTCCTGTACTGTGGGAAGTCTCTTACATGCAGGACTGCCCAACAACACACAGCTTGCCTCCTCGCCGTATCCGTGGCATACAAAGATTATACACTGTATCTTAGTGGAGAAATTCTGATGCAAGACTTGCATACATCGTCTCATATGTCCGTTCCAAAAGGACACTTTCCTGCAAAGCTTGAGGGTGTTATTTTTGACTGTGACGGCGTGATAATAAATTCCCGCACGGCTAATGCTATGTTTTATAATAAAGTCTTAGCCGCCTTTGATCTTCCCCCGATGACACAGGAACAAGCATATTTTGCTTTTATGTCAACAGTCAAACAAGCTTTGGAGCATATAATTCCAGAGCACTTGCACGCGCGTGTTCCGCATGTGTGCAAGGAAGTCGTTGACTATCAGCGCGACATCATGCCACATATAGAAATTATGCACGGTTTCCTTGACTTTATCGTGTGGTTGCGTCAAAAGAACGTGCGGATGGCTGTGCATACGAATAGAGCCAGCGGCATGCCGTTTTTGTTTGAGCGATTTCAACTACAGGGATTTTTTGACCCTGTCATGACAGCCACAGACGTTGCTCCCAAACCTGACCCCGAAGGAGTGTCTGTTATTCTAGACACATGGAACATGCCAAAAAAGGCTGTCTTGTTTGTGGGCGACAGCCCCATTGACCAACAAACCGCCGCAGCGGCAGGCATAAGTTTTGTGGCTTTTGGCACTGAATGCCCTGAGCCACCCTATGCAGTCACAAGCTACGCAACGCTGCGCACGAACATTGAAGAGCATTGCATTTTATAAATGCTCTTAAGACATTGTCTGCAACAGAGGTACAAGCTATGATTTTAATGTCCAATACTTTGATGGCTATAGGCTATGTGCTTGGCGCCCTACTTGATATCTACTTTTGGGTGGTTCTTATTGCGGCCATCCTTACATGGGTACGACCGGACCCATATAATGTCATTGTGCGTACATTGCGCTCCCTCACGGAGCCTGTGTATTATCGTATTCGGAAGGCCTTGCCCTTTGTGTACACAAGCGGCATCGACTTCTCCCCACTGGTGGTGATGATTGCCATTCAGCTTGTCAACCAAATTGTGGTCACAAGCCTTTTGCAATACGCACAAAAATTGGCTCTCTCGTAAAATGCCCATGTGAAGGGCATGTGACGTAAGCGCCGCGGGTAACCTTAAACTCAAGGAGAGTTCGGATGGAACAACACGAAAAAGACATGCTGGAAAAGTTATCCCAAACTAACCCTGAGATCAAAGAACTGTGGGACGAACACCTCTTGTACTCAAAGCAAGTCAATAAGCTTGAGGGCAAGAGCTTTCGTACCCCCACTGAAGATCAAACATTAAAACAGTTGAAAAAGCAAAAACTTGAGGGCAAAACACGCCTCATGGATATGCTTGAAACACAGATGGAGAAATAGTTCATGAAGATGACTGGTGCACACATTCTGCTTGAAACCCTGAAACGCGAAGGCGTTGACCTTCTTTTTGGC
>CAYJGA010000034.1:0-10394 GCA_964369255.1 uncultured Desulfovibrionaceae bacterium | reverse complement strand
GGACTCCAAGCTCGGCTCGGATTCCTTCCTACGCATTGCCCGCACCATCGCTCTCAATCACCATGAACGCTGGGACGGGAAAGGCTATCCCCGTGGTCTTGCCGCGGAAGAGATACCTCTACCCGCACAGCTCATGAGTGTGGCCGACGTATACGACGCCCTCACCAGTCGCCGCGTCTATAAGCCACCCATGCCTCATGAAAAAGCCAAGCAGCTCATCGTAGAAGGACGCGCCACGCAGTTCGCGCCCGATGTGGTGGACGCGTTCTTGGCTGTGGAAGATGTCTTCATTCAAATTGCCGCGGACTTCGCCGACAAGGAAGAAGATTTACACGCGTAATTTTTTTGAAGGGGGTTTGGGGGAAAGCTTTTTTTGTTTTTAGTTTGAGTTTTCCACAAACCCCTTTCAAAAAAACTTTTAGACTTTACAAGGCAAAGGGGGCGCCGGATGACAGAGAAAAAGCGTCGTGCTGAAGCACTTTTACGTCAAGCCTTGGACAATCCCACAGCCTCTTTCCGTCAAGGTCAATGGGAGAGTATAGAACAAGTGCTCTTGGGGCGCCGCGTCCTCGTGGTACAACGCACAGGCTGGGGCAAGAGTATGGTCTACTTTTTGAGTGCAAAGCTTTTGCGAGAAAGCGGCGCAGGCATAACTCTCCTCATTTCCCCCCTTCTCTCCCTTATGCGCAACCAGCTCGAAGCAGCGCAACGCATAGGCGTTCGCGCACGCACGCTCAACAGCACAAATCCGGAAGATTGGGAAGATATTCAGGAGGATTTGCTCGAAAATGCTGTGGACATTCTCCTCATTTCGCCGGAGCGCCTCGCAAACGCCGACTTCCTCCATAATATTCTCGGCGAAATAGCCCACAATATCGCTTTTTTTGTTGTGGACGAAGCCCACTGCATTTCTGATTGGGGACACGATTTCAGGCCGGATTATCGCCGCATTATACGAGTCCTCCAAGCACTGCCCTCAAATATTCCCGTACTCACCACAACTGCCACTGCCAATGACAGAGTCGTGCGCGACATTCAAGCGCAGCTGACACAGGGGACACAGGATACGCAAGGCGGCGGCCTCTGCGTACAGCGCGGCTCCCTCGTGCGCAAGAGCCTGAAGCTTCAGAATGTTATCATGCCAAACCCTGCGGCAAGGCTTGCATGGATGGCAGAGCACATCCCCACACTTTCTGGCAGTGGCATCGTCTATACATTGACACAGCGCGACGCCGACAAAGTGGCTGCATGGCTCAGGCTCTGCAACATCAATGCAAAAGCCTACCACGCCAGCATGGACGCACAGCACAGAGAAGAACTGGAACAAGAACTTTTACACAATAATATTAAAGCGCTCGTCGCCACTGTCGCCCTTGGCATGGGCTTTGACAAGCCAGACTTGGGCTTTGTTATCCATTATCAGCGTCCGGCGTCGGTCGTCCACTATTATCAGCAAGTGGGACGCGCGGGCAGAGCCGTGGACGAGGCCTATGGTGTCTTACTCAGCGGCGCAGAAGATGACCGCATCGCCGATTATTTTATCCGCGAAGCCTTCCCGCCGCAGCAGCATATCAACAGTATATTGCAAATATTACTGGACTCCGAAAAAGGTTTGAGTCTGCCGGAGCTGCAACGCGCGTTGAATTTACAATACGGACAAATTGTCAAAACAATCCAGTTTTTGACCGTAGAATCGCCGTCGCCTGTCACAAAGATTGGCACAAAGTGGACTGCCACCGCCAGCGCCACAGACTATAAAGTTGACGAACAACACATCGAAAATATCACCAATATACGATACGCCGAGCAAGCGCAAATGAAGGAATATATGCGCCACACTGGCTGCTTAATGGCTTTTTTACAAAAAGCCTTGGACGATGCACATCCGTCCGCCTGCGGTCAATGTCATCCATGCACGCAAGGCGCTCTCCTGTCCACAACAATCGACGACAACCTCGCCAAGCGCGCCTCCCTCTTTTTGCGCACAAGCTACCTGCCCCTCTCACCACGCAAGCGTTGGCCTTTGGCGAATATGTTCACCCACTATCCTTTTAAGCCCGTAACCATCCCTAACAATTTGCGCATAGAAGAAGGACGCGCCTTGTGTCAGTGGCAGGATGTGGGCTGGGGGCGCATGGTGGCGGCTGGCAAGTGCGAACAAAGGCATTTTTCCGATGAGCTTGTGGACGCCTGTGTTCACATGCTCAGTGAATGGAAGCCACAGCCCGCACCCGCATGGGTGACATGCGTACCTACGCGCGAACATCCACACTTGCTTCCCGACTTTGCCGCACGCTTGGCGGCGGCGCTGGGCGTTCCCTTCATCCCGTGCGTGCACAAGGTGCGCGACAATCAAGAACAAAAGTTTATGGAAAACAGCTTTCAACAAGTGAAAAATCTTGACGGAATTTTTGCCCTTGACACAGAAACGGTCGCCATTCCCGAAGCCCCTTGCTTACTTGTGGATGATATTGTCATGTCAAAGTGGACGCTGACTGTTGTGGCCGCGCTTTTGCGCAATGCAGGATGCAGTGCTGTCCACCCTCTCGCGCTGGCGCTCAATACTTTCAAGACGGATTGATTATGTGCGCGCTCCTCACAAGTGATACAAAGGCGACGCTCCTACTTTGCGGCACATTGCGCCAGCAGCGGACAGGCACAGGCACGAGCACAGGCACCCAGCCCCTCAGCCTCCATGAGTACAACGCCCTCGTTCTGTGGCTTGCCAAGACATCCTTACGCCCCCACCACCTTTTGGACAAAGCGCACAGCGCCGAAGCCGCCGAAGGCGCTCAACTTGACCCTGTCCGCCTGCAAGCCCTCCTAGAACGCGGCGCACAATTGGCCTTCGCCGTAGAGGAATGGCAGCGAGACGGCCTGTGGGTTTTAAGCAGAAGCGACGCCGACTATCCTCAGCGCTACAAAGAGCACTTGGGCGCTTTGTGTCCTCCCCTGCTCTTCGGCGCCGGTGACCACAGTCTTTTGCAGGGCGGCGGCCTTGCCATACTTGGTTCACGCAAAACAGACGCACACGCCGCGGCCTTTGTCAAAGATGTCGTGGCATTGTGTGCGCAACATACTGTGCCTGTTCTCTCTGGCGGCGCACAAGGCATTGAGAGCCTCGCCATGCAAGCCGCTCTTTGCAACGACACCGGCACCCAAGTGGGAATGGGCATGGGCATGGGAGCAGGCGTCTGCATCCTCGCCGACAATCTCCTGCGCAAAAGCGTCGAGCGCACCGCCCGCACTGCCATTTCTGAGGGACGCCTGCTCCTTATATCTCCCTCTCATCCCAGCGCCCCTTCCAGCACAGCCTCCGCCACGGAACGAAACAAACTCATTTATGCTCTTGCGGATTATGCTCTTGTTGTGAGCACAGAACAGAACAAAAGGAATACAGGGGGAGACACATGGAGCGGCGCCGCGGAAGAACTTACGAGAAGCAACGACATCCCCGTCTTTGTGCATTCCCCTTCAGCGTCGCATACGACAATCCCCCTCGGCGCACTGTCATGGCCCCATGACATGAAGAAACGTCTCGAAAAGGACGACATGCGCACTGTTCTTTCTGCTGCATGTTCTCTCACGACTGGTTCCGCGCCTGTTATCTCCCCTGCGCCTTCCCCGGTCGATACACCTATCCTCGCACCTGCAAGCACAGTCGCACAGGACGAAAGGACACTTCCACAAGAACCAGAAGAAACATCAAGGGAAAAAAGGGAAAAAGAGGCGGGAGACACAAAAGAAAACAGCAAAGAAACTCAGACATCAAGTATTTATCATGCTGTTATCCCGATTATTATGTGCGCATTGGAACACGCATGCACAGCGGACGACATGGCAAAACAGCTTGATGTGAACAAGACGCAGCTCAACGCATGGCTCAAGCGAGCTATGGACGAGAAAAAGATTGTAAAGCTCTCAAAACCCACTCGCTATCAAAGGGCGCCCGCGCTTGAGCAAGGGCGCTTGACGGGGTGTTAAGAAGGAAATACGCATCCCCGGCACAGCTTGCGATACAGGGGGGGGTCAGTTTGGTCAACACACGCTTTTCAACTTGAATGTAAGAGGCCTTACTGTCAAGCCTACATACGCTTTTCCGAGCCTTGCGCCAACAGCGTCTGAACAGCGCGTGCAAAGTCCTGCACTGACGACATGTGGAAAAAATTCTCACTCAGAGTAGATAACATGCTTGCGTCTTGAATGGTATTGACACTGTCCACAATCGGCTGTGGCAATGCGCCCCACTTGCTCCGCGCAAAGTCTAGCAGAAATTCGCGCTTGCCTTCTATCTTGCCTTCTATCTTGCCTTCTATCTTGCCAAGCTCCATCCCTTGGAAATGCAGCTTATCAATCATATGATCAAGATTATCTAGTAACATAGAAAAATTCTCCTTTTCAATAATGTCCTCTCCGTCTTCGATGCCCTCTGCTTGGTTCCCCGATGTCTTACAGTTTTTCAGTATAACCCGAGCAAGCTCAGTGAAGAGTCTGTAGAGTGTTGTGCCCTCAGTGCCTGTCAGGTGCCCGGCAAGCGCTTTGAAGATGTCTCGCACTTCGACGATGTCGTCTGTCCTTTCAAGGCGAAGAAACAGCGATGCAAGGCCTTCACCTTCAGCATTTTGTAGGCTTTGGCTTCCGTCGAGGAGAAAATACGTCTGCTGTGGCTGGTATTTTTGCAACTCTCCCAATCCCGGCATCATAAGTTCTGTCATGGACTGTTTTGCCGTCCAGCGCCCATGGCCGCTATAAAGAACAACGGGCAAGACAGGGGGCAAAAAGCCGCTGTCGTCTATCTGTTTTGCATGAAGCAGTTCTTGCACCAGCAAGGTCGTATAGGCATTGATGCGCACTGCCATCCATTTGTCGACAGTGCTCTGAAATTCCAACATAAGATAGAGGTAACACCACTGCTCATGTACTACGTCCTCTTGGCCGTTGTTCTGCAACTTGACGCGCCAGACAATGTCACCATGGCGCACTGTGAACTTGCCGGAGACAAAATCAGTGGGCACACGCCGGAGGCTGTCAAAGTCAAAATGCAAGGCCAAACGGGTGCTGATAAAATCCTGCAAAAGCGAGCGCACCATGCGAGGCTCAGTAAAGAACTTCCTAAAGATGGCATCGTGTGTCACAGACAGGCTCTCGCGTGTTTCTGGCGCGTCCTGTTGTGTGTTGTTTTCTGTACTCATAGGTAACACTTGCATACTCTTACGGAAATTGCAAGGAGTTCTTTTGTCACGTGTCACGGGCGCAAAAAAAGGGGAGATACGAATATATCTCCCCCATGCTTTTTCAAGCAATGTCCCAAAAAAGTTCGGGAAAAGCTCGGACAAAGCTCAAAATTTTTCGGCTGTTAATTTATCCACAACATTTCTGCATATCGTGGCAGAGGCCATGCGGCGTCTTCCATCATAAGCTCCAGCGCGTCCGCATGGACGCGGCATTCCTGCATGGCGGGCAGCATCTGTGTCAGCATATAACGCGCACGCACGAGCGGGTCGCCCTTCTTCTCTTGAGCGTGACGCACACTGTCCAAGGCGTCCAGCGCATCCGTAAGCTTGAGACATGTTTCGCGCAAAGTATGAAAACGCTTTTCCTCGGGAATAGCCTCGACAGCACCTCCGCCAATATTCAGCACAGCGCGCGTCTGCAAGACGACGTCGGCGGCCTCCTTTTGTGCGCGCAAGCCCACGGGCAGAATGCTTTCGCGCACCATGGCGGCGCACACATTGGCTTCGATATTGATGAGCTTTGTGTACATGTCCAAGAAAATTTCTTTGCGGGCGAGCACTTCACGCTTGGAAAGGACGCTCGTTCTCAAGAAAACGTCCATGACATCCTCGTCGTCATAGCATGCCAGCGTGTCCACTGTATTTTTCAAATTGGGCAGGCCGCGCTTTTGCGCCTCTATAGGCCAGTCCTCGGAATAGCCGTTCCCGTTGAAAATAATAGGCATATGCTCCTTAAAAATGCGCGGAAGCAAGTCTTGGAGCGCTTCCGTAATATTTGCCCCCATGGACATAACACCCTCAAGCTCCGTGGCAATATCATCAAGAGCGCAAGCCACAGCGGCATTGAGCGTAAAGTTTACAGGCGACACAGACATGGACGCGCCCACAGCGCGAAACTCAAACTTGTTCCCCGTAAAAGCGAAAGGACTTGTGCGGTTGCGGTCGGACGTATCCTTGGGGAGCGGGGGCAAGACGTCGAGGCCAATCTCTGAAAAAGGCGCGCCGTCGTCGCTGTGCACTTCCCCTTTCACAATGTTTGACAAAATCTTTTCCAACTGCTCGCCAAGGAATACAGAAAAAATAGCCGGAGGCGCTTCATTGGCTCCAAGGCGGTGGTCATTGCCCGCGCCGATGGTGCCAAGGCGCAGCACCTTACTGTGCTTATGCACCGCGCGCAGCACTGCGGCTAAAAACACTAAGAATTGCGCGTTCGTCTGCGGCGTATCACCCGGATCGAGGAGGTTGTGCCCCTCAGAGTCGCACAGCGACCAGTTATTATGCTTCCCGCTGCCACTCACGCTGGCAAAGGGTTTTTCGTGCAAAAGACACACAAAACCATGCTCAGCAGCAGTGTCGCGCAGGACATTCATAGTGAGCATGTTGTGGTCGGTGGCAATATTGACCTCTTCATAAAGAGGCGCCAGCTCAAATTGTGCGGGAGCCACTTCGTTGTGGCGCGTTTTTGCAGGAATACCAAGAGCAAAGAGGCGTTTTTCCACGTCTTGCATATAGGCCATGACGCGGCTGGGCACGGCGCCAAAGTAATGGTCGCCCATCTCTTGACCCTTAGGCGCAGGTGCGCCAAGAAGGGTGCGACCCGTATGCATAATATCCGGACGCAAGGCCACAAAGCGGCTGTCAATAAGGAAGTATTCTTGTTCACAACCGGCCATGGGGCGCACAAAGCTTACCTGCTCATTGCCAAACAAGCGCAAAATACGCACGGCCTGCTTTGAAATAGCACTGATGGAACGCAAAAGAGGCGTTTTCCTGTCCAGCGCCTCCCCCGAAAAAGAATAGAAAATCGTCGGAATATGGAGCACATGCCCCACCTTCCCCGGCATCAAGAAGGCCGGAACCGTCGGATCCCACGCCGTATAGCCCCGCGCCTCAAAGGTAGAACGTATGCCGCCGGACGGAAAGGAAGACGCGTCAGACTCGCCGCTGATAAGCATTTTGCCGGAAAACTCGTTGAGCAAATGCCCCTCCGGTGAGAGAGTCAAAAAGGCGTCGTGCTTTTCTGCTGTGGAGCCTGTCATGGGATGGAACCAGTGGGAATAGTGGGTGGCGCCGTGCTCCACAGCCCAATCCTTCATGGCAGAGGCCACGACGTCCGCAATGTCTGCGGGCAAGCGCGCTCCTTGGCGGATAGTCTTCTCTAACTTGCGGAAAACATCCCGCGGCAGACGCTCGCGCATCACGCGCAAGCTGAAAACATCCTTGCCAAAATGACGGTTTGCTTCCATTTGTGGACGCAAGGGACCGGAAGTTGTGTCCACGGGTTCGGCCTTTGTACAAAAGGCTTCCAATATGGCTTGGGTACGAAGGGACGACATGCTTAAAACTCCTCAATACTAAAGGCTAAAGGCTAAATACCAAAATATATTTTCTTTTTACAGAACATTATATTCTGTCAAAAAAACCACTGATACACTCTTCTACAAGAATACGCGCATCCTCATAACCATGCTCTGCCAATATGGCGCGCACGCGCTCATGCGACACAGAAAATGGCGCTGTCTGCAACACCGGCTCAGGACACAGGCGCAAACGAAATGAGGTTAATCCCACATCCTCCAGCGCCGCTTCCGCCGCGTCAAGACGCGCCACATGGGTACGCGGCGCCACACCATAGGCGCAACGCGTCAAAAGACAGGGTTGCACATTCCTCTCCAAGTGCGCCAAACCCTGCGCGTGCGCCAAGGAACGTATATCAGCCTTGCCCAAAGCACAAGCCGCAAAAGGGGAGAATACGCCCAATTCTTGTACAGCACGCTGACCGGGTCTGTAGCCCTCAGCGTCGTCCGCATGGCTGCCATCGCACACTATACGAACACCAAACTCCTGACGCACACGCTCTTGAACACAGGAAAGCATATACTTTTTGCAATGATAGCATCTGTCTTTGTGATTATTTGCCACAGCAGGCATATGAAAAGCGTCTAATTCCAGAGTGATAAAGGGGAAATTATGCAGCGCCGCCCACGCAAGCGCACGGCGACGCTCTCGTGCGGAAAAATGTGGCGCCACAATGTGGACGAGCACAATATCGCAGCCCACCCTTTGTGCCATATACGCAAGAACACTGCTGTCCAAGCCGCCGGAAAAGGCCAATGCCAAGGGAGAGCGCTCTTTTAAAACTTCTATAAGTGCGCGGAAGCGTTTTTTATCGTCTATCATAATCAGGCTTGTATCATATCTCAGGCTTATATAGTCCTCGAAAAGCATTCTTCGCGCTCTCCATACAAGGGCACGGAAAAAGGGGCGTGCAAAAGCGCGGAACGCATTTGCAACAGCCCCCAAAAAATTTCTTTACAATGTCCAAAGCAATTCGGCATACTCATTCCGCAACGCAAGGCATAAGGAGCACAGACACACTCCTCAAAAAACATATGCGCCCTAATCAAGATACAGCTCAAGCCCCTGTTTCGGCTTCTTTTCTTCTGTCATCGTAATAGGATGCAATGTGCTGCCGGGCGCAAGTGGAGGCGGCGTATGGGACGATGTATTTTCTTGCCCCGCACCGCGTACAACCCGTGTCTCAATGACGTGCAAGCTTGCGCGTAATTGTGTCATTTCTTCTTGAAGCGTGCGCACAAGGTTTTCATGATTGCGCAGCATGCAGTAAAACATGAAGAAAAGACCAGAAAAACACAACAATATAAATACCATGAGAGATGTGAGAGACATTCGCACTCCTGTTTTTTCTTGAAAATCTCTAAGGACGAAATCTATTATGCAGTATTTTTACTGCGATGACAAGGATGATTATGGCTAGTGACGATTTACGCCCCCACCTTGTAGTGGCCGACGCCCAAGGTAATATCTATGACCACCCCGACCTGCTCATGGTCTGCCGCCGCGGCAACCAGTGGGGACTTCCCCGTCCGGACGAAATGATGCCCCTCCCCCCCGAAAGTGAGCTCTTCTTCTTGCCCGGACGCCGTGCCACAGGCCTCAACGAAGAAAGCGGCGAAATAGAAACATTGGACGAGCTGGCTGTCGCCGCCTTCGCCGCGCCGGCGCACACACTCACAGCACATCCCGCCTATGTATCCAATGACAACGCGCCACTCCTCCCCCTCTTCGCTTACGGCGCCGTCGGCTTTGCCAAGGGGCGCTTCTATATCTGTGCCAAAAAAGTGGACGAAGACCCGCGCCAAGAATTTCGACAGGTCAAAAAGAAGGTGCTCACCCAGCGAGTGCGCGAACTCATGCAGGCCTATCCCGAAAACAGGCTCATCCAGCACATCATGGAGCAGTGCGTCATGCGATACGACTGCCCCGCCGCACGCAACCTCGCCCTCGGGCGCCACGAGGCGCCCCTCCCCACTTCGCGCGTGTGTAATGCTCGATGTGTGGGCTGCATATCACAGCAAGAGCCTGACTCCCCTATCATGACAACGCCCCAGTGTCGTCTCGCATTCTGTCCCACGCCGCAAGAAATTGTGGAAGTCATGCGCCACCATGAAAGCCAAGAACGGGAAAAACCCATCTATTCCTTCGGGCAAGGCTGCGAGGGCGAACCCCTCACAGAGGCCGCCACGCTCATCGAAGCCGTGCGCCTGTTCCGCGAAGGCGGCGGACGTGGCACTGTCAACCTCAATTCCAATGCCTCCATGCCCCACGCCATCGAGGAGCTTGGACGCGTCGGCCTCACATCGCTGCGCGTGAGCCTCAACTCCGCCAGAGAGGACGTCTACACCGCCTACTATCGACCTAAGGGATACACGTTCGCAGACGTGCGCGCGTCCCTCTGCAAGGCCAGAGAGCACAACGTCTTTGCGTCCCTCAACCTTCTTTACTTCCCCGGCATCACGGACACAGAAGAAGAAATCAGCGCCCTCACACAGCTCGTCGGCAACACAGGCGTCAGCTTCATCCAGCTCCGCAACCTGAATATCGACCCTGAAATGTACCTCAAGCTCCTCAATGACATCCACATAGGTCCCGCCGTGGGCTTCCGAAATTTCAAAAAACGCCTACGCAAGGCGTGCCCGTGGATCAAATTCGGCTATTTTAACCCATGGCTTGGCGATAAAGCCGATATTATCGCGCCCATGCCCAATGATGGCTGGTAAGTGTGAAAAAGAAATCCCTTTTAACAGGCCGTTGAAAAAGCACCGTCTGCGGCGTTAGTTAAAACTTTCAGACCGCTTA
>CAYJGA010000033.1:4556-10409 GCA_964369255.1 uncultured Desulfovibrionaceae bacterium | reverse complement strand
GTCATGCATGAGCGAAGCCGCACGGATTGCAAAAGCACAGGGAAGTGTCACTGTCACACGCGATGGAAAGGACATAAGTCTTGCACAGGGTGATGTCCTTTATGAGTCCGATATTATTAAGACTGCAAATGACAGTGTGGAACTGGCCTTCGCCGACGGAAGTGTGGCGACGCTGGGGCCAAAGACTGTCATGTCCATTGAAGATTTCGCCTTTGACTCGAACGAAGAGCCGAGCTTTGTGGTGGAGCTTGCCGTGGGCGCCATGCGCACCATCAGCGGCAAAGTGGTGGACAGCAACCCCGACGCCTTCAAACTCATCACGCCACACGCCACCGTGGGCATCCGCGGCACGGACTTTCTCAGCATCGTCAACAGCGAAGGCGTGGCACAATTCATCCTCAATGCCATCGACCAAGGCCATAACCTCGTGGTCACCTCACACATGGGCAATCAAATTTCCCTGACCATCGCAGGGCAAGCCGTCACCGTCTCCATCAACGGCGAGCTTGTGCCAAAGACCTATACCCTTGACGAGGTTGAAAGCATTTTACGTCAACTCGCCCAAGGGGGAGATGTGGCATCGAGCCTCGACGAGCTTTTGGACGAGCTTTTGCAGCAAGAGACGACTTCAGACGATTCTGTGCCACAAGCGCCTGCTTCGGACAATCCTGCGCCCCAAGCGCCTGCTTCGCAAGGCCCTACAGGCGACGACCCTACCCCGACAGCCCCCACATACGTCCCAAGTTCCGGCAACATCTTGAGTGCGTTTGGCTACGAAGCAAACAAGGAGGTTAAGGTTGAGGGCTATCTCACAGAGCAAAATTTCACTGGGTTAGGCTCTCACACTCTCGGCGGACTTTATGGTCGCGCCGATTCCAACGGCGATTTTCGACAGTATCTCAACCTGCGCGACGATTTTTTCCCCACGCCGGATACCGGTGGCGACGGTATCACTTATACCCATGTGGAAATTGACGGAACGACCAGCTATTATGCCAACGAAATGGGTCATTCTTCCTCTTCGTCTTCCTCCGTGCATATGCAACACCATCACATCACCATCAACGCCGATATGGGCACGCCGGATGTGGTCATCTCCGGCGACATGAATCATGTAAATGAAGGCATGACGTTTCATGGCGGGCATGATATTATTGTCGCCAAAAACATGGCTGAAGGCACCCTTGTGGGCGACGCCGTGTCTGTGACGGGTGGCATATTTTTAGGCGGACGCGATAGCATCACCACGGACAATAAGACGGGCGGGCAATCCATCTACGGCGACGCCAAGGACGTGAGCGACGGCAGTGTCACCTTTGGGGATGACATTATTACTGTCAAGGGCGATTTTGTTAATTCCACCATCGGCGGCGACGCAGGACACGTTGGCTCAAGCGCTGTGGTACACGCATGGGGGAGCGACCATGTCACCGTGCATGGCAATATGGGCGACGGCTTGCACAACGCGGAAATCTATGGCGATGGCAGCGGCGGTCAGGGGTATAATGGCGATGTGCCCACGGGCGGCTACGACACCATCAACGTGCGCGGCATGATGTCCTCCCAAAGCTATATTTTTGGCGGCGCTGGCAATGACACCATCACAGTCAATGATTTACACGGCGGCGAAATATACGGCGACACCACACAATCAGGCAAGGACGGGGACGACACCATCACTGTCACCACCTTCCAAAGCGGCAGCATTGATGCCGACGGCGGCGCCGACACTGTGCGCATAACCCATGGCGCGCACACGTCCGGTCAAGCCACTGTGGATGTGGGCAACGACGCCGTGCAGGACAGTATCTATCTTGGCGGCGGCGGCGGATACCTCACCATCAAGCATTTTAACGGCGCCCACGACAAGCTCTTTCTGAACGGCGAGGAGGTGAGTGTCGATGGTAATAAGCAGTACGGGGATTATCACCTCATATTTGAGGCGTCGTCAAATAGTAACGGCGAAAGTAATGGCGAAAGTAATGGCGAAAGCAATGCAGAAATAAATAAGGACATGGTCATCACCGAGCCTGAATACGACGCTAAGGTGGCGAATGATTATGAAGAACTAGACCCCACCACCGGCACGACGTATGGCATAGGCTGGTTTGAGGGCGACAATGGCGCAACATCGGCTTACACCAATACGCGCATCACCCTTGAAACGGACGCGGACAGAAATGGTATTTGGATATTTGGCGATGTGTTCAATGCGACATCCGGCGGTCAAGGGGGGAGCGATGAAATTATTGTGACGGGCGAGATGAGCGCAGGGAGAATAATCGGCGACACCTCGCTAATCACACCTGACAGCCTTATGGCGGGGAATGATAAAATCACCATACAAAAACGCATAAACGGGTCTGACTTGAGCGCATGATATATCGCCAAAGATGTCTTTGGCGATGCAAACACCATAGAATGTAGTGTCACCAACAAGGGGGTTGACCATATCATCGTGCAGGGCGGCATTCGTGCCTATGCAAGCATATATGGCGATGCGGAGTGGATAGGAGACGCTGCCCGCAACGAAGGGCACGATAACATTCGTATCGTCGGAGACCTCGTCGCAGTCGAGAGCGTGGACAGCGTGACAGGGAACATCGATAGCATAGGCTGCGACATTGCGGGCGACGCCTATTCTTTGGAAAACGGCGCATATAATACAGGCAACGACACTATCCTCATAGAAGGCAATGCCTCCGGTGGGCAGATTTCGGGTGATTTTCTGGAGGGAGATGCTGCAGGTGTCATCAACAGAGGTGACGACACCATCACCGTGACGGGCAGTATCTCCGGCTATACCCACATTTATGGTGACTTCAATGAAACCGGTAGCTCAGTCTCAAGCATAGGACATGATACCATCACCATCGGTGGTGACATGACAGGCAACAGCAGTATCTATGGCGATGCGGATTTGTCTTACGATTCGCACGGCGGCGTCACAGGCGATGACACCATCACCATCAACGGCAACTTTACGGCTGGACACATTGGCGCAGGTTTCGGCGCGGACACCATCACGCTCCACGATGCTGTCAGCGGCACCGGAACGCTGGACGTGGGCGCAGATACCGACGCGGACAGTATCTACTTAAATGGCAGCGGCGGCACCCTCACCATCGACAATTTCAACATCACCCACGACAAGCTCTACCTTGGCGCAGGTGATAACGCTGTCCTGCAACCGGTTATGGGTTCCGGCACCAGCGGACTTTACGTCGTCTATGGCGGCTACACGGTTATATTCAACAACCTCACCGGCGCACTGCCCATTTCCCAAAACATTGTGTACACAGAGGCGCAGTACGACGCCCTTGCAAACAGTGTCTCCCCCGCCACCGCCTACATCCAAGAGCACGACGGAAGCAATGCCGTGTTTGGCAATACGTCCATCACCATTCAAACCGATCAAGACCGCGATGTGAATATCGTGGGCGATACCACCACTGCCACCACAGGCACAGGCGGCAATGACACTATACTCGTGGAAAACACTGCCACCGATGGCATCATTGCAGGGGATGCCATCACCATCAGCGGCTCCTTCGTCGGCGGGCGCGATACCATCACGGTGAAGGGCAGTGTGAGTACGGGCGCAGTGATTTACGGCGATGCCCAAAACGGCGCGGGAACAAGTACGAGCGTCAGCTGGTCTGGCAATGACAGCATTACCATCAAGGGCGGCATGGCGAGCGCTTCCATACACGGCGACGCGGAAAGCGCCAATGCCGGATACAGCGCGGGAAGCGATACTATTACCCTAGAGAATAACATGACAGGCGGCGCTGTGTATGGGGATATTACGTACATGAGCGGCACCCTCACAAGTGTCGCTCATGACACTATCCGCTTGACAAATAGCATAAGCAACAACAGTGAAATTTACGGCGACGCGCTCGATATAGGGAATGATGCCATTTCGCGCGGCAGTGACACCATCACCATCGAGGGGAGCGCGGGACTCTCTCATATTTATGGTGACACGAGTACCTTACGCGACACGGGGAGAAGCGAGGGGCATGATAGTATCACCATCGGGGGCACAGTTACCAACGCGCTCATTTACGGCGATGCCGAAACCATGGAGGGCAGTGCCCGCAGTGTTGGCAACGACACCATCAGCATTGGGGGCGATTTTGCAGGTACCTCCGTTATCTACGGCGACGCCAAGACCCTCTCTGGTACAGCCGCCACGCAGGGCGACGATAGCATCACCATCACCGGAAATATGAAGTCCGGCACTATTTACGGTGATGTGCTCACCAGTGACGCCGGCAATACGGCTGTGGGGCGTGATAGTGTTACCATCGGCGGGAATATGGAAGGCGGACAGATTTGGCTGGACACCACGACCAGTGCGGGCTATACCACGGGGGTCAATGACGACACTGTCACTTTCGCGGCACACATGAACGGCGGTACCATCTACAGGACCCAGGGCACGGACACCATCAACATAGGCACCGTGGATCCCGGCGTGGATACGGTGAACATTTCCATGATGGGCGCGGAAAATCTGACCCTGCTCTTCAATGCCGGTTCTGAAAGCGGCGATACGTATAACTTTACGGGTGACTTTAGCACGACAGTTGCGACAATTCACTTGCTTGGAGTGGATAAGAATGATCTGCCGACGATTACCTATAATAGCGCAAATATTAACGGTGACCTTGCGGTAGCTGGACGCTACGTCAACGGCAATGCGACATTCATAGTGTCCGATGTGTATACGACAGCGACGGGCGGCATGATTGAAGGGGATCCTTTGGGATCGTCATTGTTTGAGAAATCTTCCATTGTGTTTAACGGCAACCTTGACGAAAACGACGCCATCTATGGGGATAAGTTCACTGTCGGCCCCGGTGGCACGGGCGGCGATGACCTCATCATGGTGACCGGAAGTGTAGGGAGTTTGCTTGCGAGCGATACTCGGGGCAATGTCTTTGGGGATGCATTCACTTTAGACAGCATGTCCGGTAATTTCGCGTGCGGCAACGACCATATTATTGTGAATAAAGACTTTGTTGACGGGGAGATTTCCGGTGATGCGCGCAATGTGAGTGAGACGGCCAATGTGGGCGGTCATGACATTATTGTGGTGCATGGTGGGATGCACGGCGGCGCGCTGTATGGGGACGCTGTTGAAGTGTCTGGCAGTGGCAATATTTCAGGGAATGACCATATCACCATCAATGGGAATATGAGCGGTGGGGGTATTTTTGGTGATGCGGGTACTGTGACGACGACGGGCACACAAGGAGGCGATGATACTATTCTTGTCACTGGTGGCATGAGCGGCGGCAGTATCCGAGGTGGTGCAGGCAATGACAGCATCACCATCGCCGACATTATGAGCAGCGGGAACATTGACGGCGGCGCGGGCAACGACACTATCTCCGTGGGCAGTGCGGATGCAGGGGCTACGGTCGGGAGCATCACGGGCGGCGAAGGTAATGACAGTATCACTGTGTATGTGAGCGCGACCACGCAAGGCAGCTTGAGTATTAACGCCGACGGCATGAATACGAGTGGCGAGTCCATTGATTTACATGCCGCGGGCACGGGTGAGGCGCATGTCACTGTCAGCAATCTTGATGCGAGTGCCACCTATGCGGCGGGAAGCTTCACTGTGAATGGTGTGGATATTACGACGGCGGTGGGGGCGGCACTTGATTCGAGTACAGAAGTGCGCCACGACAACTTGATTATTTATTTCAGCTAAATACGTGTTTCCCGCATTCGCCCCTTGCGCCATGGGGCGGATGTGGGTATAGAGTGCCATGCAGAGTGATATGTCGCGTGATATGTGACAGTAACAACAACCTTCTCTTTCGAGGATAGTATGAA
>CAYJGA010000033.1:0-4456 GCA_964369255.1 uncultured Desulfovibrionaceae bacterium | reverse complement strand
CGCTTCACAGCCATGGACACGAACGGCGACGGGACTGTCACCGCAGAGGAGTTCAAGGCTTTTCAGCCACATATGAAGGACGGCGTCTTTGCTATGATTGACAGTAATAAGGATGCAGGTATTGACGCGAAGGAGTGGCTGACATTCCATGAAGAGCATCGCCGCAGTATGGGTTCCGGCGGTGGTGGCATGGGTTCCGGCGGTGGTATGGGCGGCGGCATGGGTGGCAGTATGCCTGCCCCGTCCGAGAGCAAGGGCAATACCGGCAGTGATATGTTGATTGCGCCGCCGTCGAAGGAGTGAGCAACTCAGGACTTGTAAAAGGGGTCTGCAAGTGCAAGAAGCGCTCAAAGAAAGTCTCTTGGCAAGAGCCAAAGAAGAATGGCAACAGCTCGATATTACAGATGACTTTATCTTTTCTCAACTTATGCGGGATAAAGATATTTGTAAAGAGGTGTTAGAAATACTGTTGCCCTTTGAAGTTGCTCACATAGAATATATAGAATATCAAAAAACCATTGATATTTTTAAAAACACAAAAAGTGTCCGTTTCGATGTCTATGTGAAAGAAGCGGATAAAGTGTACAATGTGGAAATGCAAGTCAATAAGAAAGCAGACATTGCCAAACGCAGTCGCTTCTATCAGGCAGCTATTGATTTTGATATGCTTGAAAAAGGCGATAAATATCAGGATTTAAAAGAGAGCTTTGTCATTTTTATTTGCACTTTTGATCCTTTTGGACACGGATTGCCCTGTTATCACTTTCAAAATATATGCCAAGAAAATAAAGACATTGCGCTGGGCGACGGGCGACAGATATTTTTTTTCAATGCCTCTGCCTATGCCAAAGAAGATGACATACGAAGAAATAAGTTTTTGGCCTTTGTAGCAGGAAGGGCAACAGATGACCCTGTCATGGAGAAATTTATTGCAGCAATAGAAAAAATTAAGCATAACAACGTGTTGGAGGCTGAGCATATGAATTCGTTACTTAAATATCACGACGCTTTGTATGAAGGAGAAAGAAGAGGTTGGGAGCTTGGCAAGCGTGAAGGCGTGGTTGAAATTGCAAAAAAATTGCTGGATATGATGGACGATACTCTTATTGCTGAGAAAACGGGTCTTTCCTTGGATGAAGTACGCGCCTTACGAAAGCAGTGTGTGGCACATGTCGCTCACACCCAATACTCCATCGTATAAAAGAATGAGGCCTTGTATTGCAGGGGATGGAAGAGCGTGCGCGGGGGTGCGTTGTTTTATCTGCGCTGCATTAAGCGTGAAGGGGGGCGCAGAAAAGCGTCTCATAGGGTGTGCAAAATGAGGAAAATAAAAAATAACCATCAAGCGACTTGGCGATTGGTTGGAGAAAATAAGTGCCGGCACCATATTGATAGGAATTTTTCGAGAATCTGATGTTATCATAACTGTGACAGGCATTGTGTTTCTGCTTGCCAGTATTTATGTCACAAATTTTTTAGATGAGGAGGAATAATGAGCGTCTCTCTTATTTTGACTATTGTAACAGTCATTGGCGTCGTTTTGTATGCGCGATATTTGAGTAAGCGCAAGCAGAATTAGTGCTTTGTCAACACACACAGCAGAGCTATAGAATCGGACTCGATGTTCAAATTACAGGGGATGGAGGGGCATATGCGGGGGGAGTTTTTTCCCAAAAAATCCTCCCTCACAAGCCTTTCAAAAAAAACAAGAATAAAATCACAATGAGTATAGAACAACCTCCCTTCCTGCCCACATCCCGCGACGAAATGCACGCCCTTGATTGGGACGCGCTGGACGTGCTCTTTATCACGGGCGACGCTTACGTTGACCATCCCGCTTTTGGCGTGGCGCTCTTGGGGCGCTGGCTCGTGGCACACGGTTTCAAGGTGGGCGTGTGCGCGCAGCCGCGCTGGAATTGTACGGACGACATTGTTGCCATGGGCAGACCGCGCTTGTATGCGGGCATTACGGCGGGCGCGTTGGACTCGCTTCTTGCCCACTATACTGCCTTTCGCAAAAAACGACACGACGACGCGTATACGCCGGGTGGTGAGGCGGGCGCACGACCCAATCGGGCAAGCGTCGTCTATGCGAACCTTGCACGACAAGCCTTCCCCGGCCTGCCCCTTGTCCTTGGGGGCATTGAAGCCTCGTTGCGCCGCATCACACATTATGATTTCTGGACGGACAGCCTGCGTCGATCGCTCCTGCTGGACGCAAAGGCCGATGTGCTTGTGTATGGCATGGGGGAACGTGCGGTGCTGGAACTTGCACAGCGCTGTGATCGCGGAGAACCCTTGACCCATATACGTGGTACAGCATGGATGGAAGGTGGAAAGAAGACGGAAGGAGGGAAAAAGGCGGAAGGAGAGAAAAAGGCGGCGCCTGAAGACGCCGCGCCTCATGTGCTCGGCAACGCCCTCGTCCTGCCAAGTCACGAAGACATGCTCGCCGATATGAGCCTGCTCATGGACGCGACGCTGGCGCTTGAGGCGCATGTGCATGCACATGTGCACGGGAATGCATATGAAGACGGGCAATACGCCATTCAAATGAATGGGAAAAGAGCGCTCGTCATCGCACCGCCCGCGCTGCCACTCACAGAGGCAGACATGGACGCCCTCTATGAACTGCCCTTTCAGCGCGCCGCGCATCCGTCGTACAAGGCAGCCATTCCCGCTGAGGAAATGCTGCGCACAAGTATTACGAGCCACAGAGGCTGTGGCGGCGGCTGTGCTTTTTGCTCTCTTGCCTTGCACCAAGGGCGACATATCAGCGCTCGTTCCGAGGCGTCTCTCTTGAATGAAGCGCAGGCGCTCACGCGCGTGCGTCGTCGAAAGAAGTCGGCGCCTGTGAGTATTTCCGACGTAGGCGGCCCCACTGCCAATATGTGGCAAGGGCGGTGCACACTGCCGCAGGACAAGCAATGTCGGCGCACGTCGTGTTGTCATCCCGCTGTCTGCCCGCACTTTGTGACGCCGCAAAAGGCGCATATTGCCATGCTGCGCCGCGTGAAGGCGGTGGAGGGTGTGGGACATGTGCGCGTCGCCAGCGGCATCCGCGCGGACATCGCCGCCAAGGAGCCGGAAGCCATCCTCGCCTATACGCGCGAGTTTACGGGCGGTCAGCTCAAAATTGCGCCGGAGCACTGCGCCGCGGATGTGCTTTTCGCCATGCGCAAGCCATCCATTGATGTTTTTGAGCGCTTTTTGCAGGACTTTTTGAGCCAGAGCCGCAAGGCAGGGCGAGAGCAATACGTCGTGCCCTATCTGATGAGCGCTTTTCCGGGCTGTACCAATGCCCATATGCACGAGCTTGCGGCGTGGCTGCGGGAGCGACACTGGAAACCACAGCAAGTGCAGTGTTTTATCCCGACACCCGGCACCGTCGCCACCGCTCAAAGGCTCGAACAGCATCACATCCTCATCCCCACGCCTCGTGGACGGAAACGCTGAGGCGCCCTATGCACCGATTTCATGCCTCGCCCATAAAACCGCTTGTGCTCCTCGGCGGGAGTTTTAACCCAATTCATATTGGTCATATACGGCTGGCATTGGAAATAGCCGAGCATATGCCTGTGACGCGCGTCGACCTTATTCCCAGCGCGGAACCGCCTCACAAGGATGCCCAAGGCATCCTTCCCTTTGCCCTGCGCCTTGCCATGCTTGAGGCAAGTGTGAAGGATATGGAGCTTTTGCGTGTCAATCCTTTAGAAAGCGCCCGCAAGGGGCCTTCATACACATGGCATACCTTGCAAGCTTATAGGCAGGAGAACCCTGCTGTGCCCCTCCTTTTTGTGGTGGGTGGTGAGGATTTAAGCGCCTTGCCCCATTGGTATCGGGGGATAGAATTGCCCACGCTCGCCAATATCGCCATGGTGCCGCGCGCGGGCAATGAGCTGGAATTTTTCACGCAGACCGTGAAGGAATATTGGCCGCATGCGCAATTCTCTGACGACGCAGTCACGGCGACGCTTGACGGGGTTGCGACTGCTTTTGGCGGAAGCACCCAGCTCCTTTACATGCCCCTGCCCCGCCTCGACATCAGCGCGTCTGCCATCCGTCAACGCTGGCTGCATGGCAAATGCGTGCGCTACCTCATGCCCGACGCCGCACTTGATATGTTGAATGACGCACACGATGTGGCGCGCGCGTGCTGGACGTTGTAGGAGCGCTTGCAATTTTCGCCAATGTGTGCAAGCATGACGCATGGAAACGCAAATCAACACTGCTTTGTTTTTTGAAAGGGGTTTGGGGGAAAGCTTTTTTTGTTTTTTATTTTTTTGTTTAAGTTTTTTTATATGAAATAGTCCGTTTAACCTCTGAAGCGATGCGGCAAAAAACAAAAAAATTCATGTAGGCGCTGTCATCTCTAAAAGTGTAGTTACAAAGTCGGCCTCACTTTGCGCATTTGCCTCAAATACTTTTTTGAGTTTCCCATTCGAAAGCGCCGATT
>CAYJGA010000032.1:0-10534 GCA_964369255.1 uncultured Desulfovibrionaceae bacterium | reverse complement strand
TTTTCGTTCATCTGCAAGACCGCTGCAGGGACGGGAATGCCAAACTCAATAGTATTCAGAATATTGTATGCATATTCGGGAATTCTTCCAAGCTCCGCCTGCTCTTCCGGTGTCAACTTATCAGTCTTCGACAGCAAGTCACGAGGCACAAAGATACGACCAATCTGCGACAAGACCGCCGCCGTGGTCAAAGTATCCTTATCTCGTCCCTCAAGACCCATTTGCTCAGAAATCAATTCAGCAAGGCGACGCATCAAGGTAGAGTGACCGGCAAGGTACGGGTCAACGCGCTCAATTGTGCCCACAAGCGCCTCAATGGTGCTCATCTGCTGACGATTACGCTTTTCGCTGTTTCTACGGAACTCCGTAATATCCTGCATGGTCACAACAGCTGCGCCGATACTGTCGGCCTGATCCTTATCTTCAAAGGGGAAGAGGGTTGCGCGGAAAAGGCGCTCATCGCCCTTAAGTGGTAACTTCAACTCAATGGTCTTGGAATTACCACTGCGAGAAACACTTGCAACGGCTTCCTGCACTTGGAAGGCAACTTGCTCGGGAATAAAATTGTGCAAATTCTGATTTTCAAGCTCTTCAGCCGGAATATCCACAATCAAACCAAAAGCACGGTTGACAACGTGGAGCTTGCCGCTCACATCCACCATAATAAGACCCACATCAAGAGAAATGTTGATGCTGTCGAGAAGATGCTTTTGCTTGCGGATAACTTGATACAGCTTTCTGAACTGTTCGGCAACAGTGCGCTGCTCACGCCCAATCATAATCCACCACACAAGGGCAAGCATGAGCAACACGCTCAAACAGAGGAAGGCGCCAGCACCATACACAAGGTTGAATGCGCGATTAAGCTGCACATCTACAACGCTTGCAGGAATTTCTTGCACCACCATCCACTCAAGACCAGGAACTGTTTCGCCAAGAGAAAAAACTTCTATGGAACCGTCAATTGCAGGGCGACGAGCAAAAGGAAGGTAGCTTGAATCCTTATCCAGCGCCAGAGCCACATTTGTCTCAACAAAGAAAGTTCTGTCCGGGCGAATAGCTTCCCAGCCCTTCTGCGTTGGCTGCAAAAGGCTTGTGCTCAAGGATTGGTTAGAGCTTGACGCACGGGAAATGAAATTTGCAATTTGCCCCGTCACCGGCACGCTGAGTAAAAAGGCGCCTACGGAAGGATCTTCTTCGTTCCCCACTGGTAAGAGCGGAGAAGCATAATCAAGGAGCATGCCGGCAACTGTATTTCGCACAGGAGCATACACAGTCTTGCGCTCTTCCACGGCTCTTTTAATGGCGAGAATTTCATTCTGCCCAAGAGGCGTTGGTCGTGCTACGGACGACAAAATTGTACTGCCATTTGGCCCTGCGAGGCGCGCGTCCTGAAGACCATTATAGGTCATGAAGTCTAAAAGCACAGTGCGCATCATGGGTATTTGTTCCGCCAAATAGGCCATGCCTTCACCAAGGGAGGCACTGTCTGTACCATCGTTGAGTTTGCCCACATCTGCTGCGTCAAAAAATGTTATATCTTGTGCAAAGAGGCGATATAACTCAGAATCACTCACGCGTCGTGCTTGATTTTCAAGACTGATGCCCCAAAGCCTGATACTCTCGGCCGTCGTTTCTGCATTCAACTTCAACCTTTCCATCTGGCTCGCAAGAATATCTTCTTTCTGCGCCGTGTAGAAAGTGTGGCAAATGAGGACTGTGAGACCACAAAACGCCAATACCACACCCACAAAGAAGGCTAAACGCGAACGCTTTGTACTACTTTGATTTTTTGCTGCCATTGCTTGTGCATCATCAAACATCACATTCTCCAAGGTTTATTATTTCTTCTTAGGCATCACATGCATCCATCTATTCTTTTCATTGACGGAATATTGCGGGATATAGTTCTTTATTCTTTCATGCGAAAGGACGTTTCTTGACAGATTATCCAATATAAAAACATCATTGTCAATGTACACCGCAAGTACTGCGTGCGCCAAGTTCAAGATGGTGTCCTTGAGCACGACAATACGGAGCTGTTCCATGGGAAATCCCAAGGAACGCAGCGTAAAATATTTTGCTATGGCATAATCTTCACAATCACCGGAATTTCTCCTAAACTCATGGGGTATAGCCCAATAATCCGGTTTCTTATAGACACTGGGATCTTGCTTGTAAGGCCACTGATTCCAAAAACTGTTCACATACTGTATCTGCTCCATGGGAGTTTTGCCTTCCATTCTTTGCTTGAGGCTATCCCATGTCACCGAACTATTCAGCTTTGAACCGGGTTTCATAATATCATTGGCACTATTGCGTTCTTGTAATTTAAGCCATTGAGGCAAGGCTTTAATGGGGCCTCGAAACTCAATGGAGCCAAACAACTTGGGCGCAGCAGCAGCATGCACACCCGGTGGGCCAATAAGTAAAATTGTCCACACCATCAGCACAAAGCACGAACGCAAAAGCCTTCGCATGCGACGGACTTTCTGCATGCACTCTTGCTGCATACCTTGTATAATAACAGTATTCTTCACTAAACACTCTACATATGTCAGAAGGATTCGCCGTATGTGGTCGTCCATTGCTCATAGTGCTGCAAAATCGTATCCACAGTTCTTTGGGTTTGCGTGCCTGCATTGTATTTTTTCACAATGCTCTCGCGCGCTGCCTCGCGAATAGATTCCATATTAGGGGCAGATTCTAAAAGCGTCACAACGCTTTTAGCAAGCTGCTCATTCTCCCAATAACTATAAACAAAGCCGTTTTGCCCATGAGAAACAATTTCTCGCACCGGCTCCGTATCACCGGCAAGCACAAGGCACCCACAACTCATGGCCTCGAAAAGACCGGACGACAAAGCATTTTGCGCCGTCAAGAACACATGCACAGTAGAAGCTTGCAAGAGCATTCGATAATCTTTATAGGGACGGAAACCTAAGAAATGCACGCGGCTTGTGTCAAAGTCTTCTTTTTGTTGCAAGGTTTGCAACCACTGTTGACTGATGCCTGCATCCTTTGTCTGTGTAAGCATCACAAGAATATGCGCCTTGGGACGCGCACGCAAAATTTGAGGCAAGGCGTACAAGAATTGTGGAAATCCGCGTGACTCTAAACTGCGCCCGGAAAAGGTCACAAGCTCTTCCACATGGGATAAGTCACAGCCATCCACCTTGAACGTCTGTCCCCTCTGCGGGGAAAAGAAATCCGTGTCAATGCCCTCATGCATAACATGGATTCGAGAAGCTAAATAGTCAGGATAAAAAGATTTTTGCCAGTGCGTTGATGTAAAAGCCATGTGGCAGTCATGCAAAGCGTTCCATTGGAAAAAATTCCGAACCCGATCCGGCGCAAAATCCATCACAGGCTGCGCCTTACTTTGCGACAAGAGTGTAAAGGTGCTCCCTCTTGTATGGAAACCATCAGCATAAGCCACAAAGAACGCTTTTGGGTACACATCACGCACATACAGGCTGCACCCCTGCCCCGCGTGAGCCACAATAATATTCGGCGTAAACCCCTGACTCTTCAAACCAACAAGGGCATTGGCCATATAAGTTCCGCGGCGTAAACCACGAATTGCCACATATTCTGCTCTATCTGCCATGGTGGGCACTGGCGGAACAGAAATTAGAATGCGCCTCACTCCAGCAATACGAACATCTCTGCGCGAACGCTCCGTCACAAAAAGTACTTTCGTATCCTGCATACCTGCAAATAATCCAGCCGTGTGCCGAAATGGCCCCGGAAAGCTATAGGGCAAGAATAAAATTTTCATAGAGTTTCCTATGTGGTCAAGGATTTATTCTGCAACTTCTCAACAAAACTCTTTCCTTCATCGCTTTCTGAAAAACCTCGCAAGGCCTCCAAAACCTTTGGATCATACATATGCTTTGACCTGTCAAAAATGGCCAAGGTCGCCTCAAGTGTTTTCGCAGTACGATACACACGAGGGCGTAAAATGGCGCAGAAGGCATTTGCTACATGCAAAATCCGTGACAAAAACAAAATATCATCAGCTGCAAGCTTCTGCGGATACCCCGTCCCATCCATATTCTCATACATCTGATAAATCGTATCTTGCACAGGCAAACCAAAATCAAAGTCCTCCAACAAGTCCTTTGTTTTCGTCACATGTGTTTTCATAAGTTCGCGCTCTTCATCCGTTAAGGAGCCTTTCTTATTCAATAAGTCTTGCGGCAAGCTGATCATGCCAATCTGACTCAAGGACGCTGCCATACGCAATGTCTTCAGCTCATCCGCCGTACACTCAAGCCTTTCGCCCAAGAATGTGGCAAGGTCGCCAAGCACCATGGAGTGACCGCAAAGATAGGGGTTTACCAATTCAATGGACATAGTCAGCACTTGAATCAGCTGCATGATGCGCTTTTGTTCTTCTTCACGCTCAAGCACCATCTTGGTGACATCGCGATACACGGAAACAACACCGCTCACCTTGTGACGCTCCCCAAAATACGGCGTACACACTGTCTGCAAATATATATCTTTATTGCGAATAGTTACTTTCTCTTCAAATGTCAAACCGGCTTCGGACTTCACCACAGTGTCCAAGTGCTTTTGTAAGCACTCTGCGGCTGTGGGATGCAAGAAGTTCCCAAGCTTAAAGCCATGCAGCGTATCCACAGACTGGCGCACCATGTCCGCAAAACTTGCATTTGCATAGCGAATGTTGCCAAGTGTATCCGTCAACACAACACCGTCCGACAAAGCCGTGTTGATACCATCCAATATCTGTTGCTGCGAGCTGACGTCGTGGTGCAGTTTGCGCATACTTTTGGCGATGTCGCGCTCATTGCGCCCCACCAAGTACCACCAGAGAATAATAACCATGATACAAGTAAAGCCGATAACTGCCCCCACAACAGAATACATAATCAGCTTAAATTCTGTATAAAAGCTCTCTGCGATGCTCACAGGCTCTTCATGCGTCACAATAAGCGTTGTATTTTCAATGGGGAAGCCCAGCGAGTACACATCTTCCGTATCTGGGACAGATCGACGCAGGAGAGGCAGCTCTTGCCCCTTTTCAACGTCCCATTCCGCAAAGGGCATATCCAAATATTCAAGTATCGTTCCGCCATCCGGTGACCATTGAAAAACACGATAGGCGCCGTCGCCCTCTTTGACGGAATGCACGAGTTCTGCCAAGGGTGCTTCGATGGACAGTCTCACCATAAAGACAGCCACCGGGCGTTCTTTATCAAGCTCCTCAATATATGAGGGGGGGAACACGGGATACAAGCCCATAACACTCAGGCCATCGGCGTCAGAGTACACAGGCGACACAAAGGTTTTACCCTCGGTGATACATGCGATGACGAGAGCCTCAAGCTCCAAAGGCAAGGTCCTATCCGCATTGGCAGAGCGGAGAAGGAGGTTCAAATTTGCATCCCACAAACTGGCGGCCAAGAAGTCATGCTCTTCTATAAGGGCAACGAGACCCTTTTCAATAACAGGCTGAATCCTCTCTAATTCCTCTGCACGCTCTAAAAGCTCAGGTGTATACACCGCCATGCCACCAACAATGGCACTCTTTTCTCGCGCAAGAAGAATTTTTTCGACGCTATAAAGGCGCAACATGTCCTTGTCAATAAATTGGCGAACAATAAATTCCCTATTCTCAAACCACAAATCGAGGGCGCTTGCTTTGACCTGTGCATCCGTGCGCAGCGTCAAATCAAGATTACTCTCCATGCTGCTGCCAACATACTTGATAGTGTACGTTGCAAAGAAGAACGAAACACCAGAAATCATCAGCACAAGCATGAGGATAAGGAGAAAACTCCTAAAAGAAACCTTTCTTTGTGGGCGAGCTCGACTCATGCAATCCTACCTTTCACGCAATGCGTTTTGTTGCGCCTTCAATATGGGCTTCAAAATATAATCCAAAATACTCTTACGACCTGTCAAAATATCTGCTGTTGCTGTCATACCCGGAATAATGGGCAAGGTTTCTTCGCCGTGGGTGATGCCATTTTTATGTGTGCGCAACTTCGCAAGATAAAAGACTTCACCCTGCTTGTCCTCAATGGTATCTGCACTGATTTGCTCAAGCACACCTTCAAGGCCTCCGTAGATACCAAAGTCATAGGCAGAAAATTTCAACATTGCCTTTTGCTTTGGATGCAAAAAAGCCACATCAGAGGGGCGCACCTTCACTTCCACTAGCAGCGTATCGTCGGAGGGGACAATTTCCATGATAGGCTCGCCCGGCTTCACCACGCCGCCAAGCGTATTCAAGTGAATTTGCTTGATAGTGCCATTCACAGGAGAGCGCACAACTGTACGTGTCACACGGTCGCTGCCTGCGGCAAGCGTTTCACGTAAAGAGTTCAACTCCGTGCGGCGCTGATTGATTTCCTCTGTAATCTGTGCGTCAAGCTCCGCTTCACGAAAGACAATGCGCTGCCTGGCTTCATCCGCCGCGGACTGTGATTTGGGGATGGACGACGTCAAACCTGCCAACTCACCTTCCAAGCTTGCGACCTCTTGCTCCAGAGCCAAGAAATCCATGCGCGAATAGTTTTTACGCTCAAGAAGAGGGAGAACGGTTTCGCGTTGCTCAATGGCAAGGGCTAAGTTTCTGTCGACAGATCTTTTGCGTGATTCTTGCTCTTCTACATCCTGTAAACGCTGTTCGTATTGCGACTCAAGAAGGCGCAGTTCACTTTCTCGCTGGAGGATGCGTGCCTGCATAATCGCATTTTGGTCTAAGATAATCTGCGGCGCATTTTCTTTAATTTCTAGCGGATAATCGGGCTTTCTGTCCTCAAGCTCTGCTTGTAAGCGTTCAATGGCCGCTGTATGCTCTAGGGACTTGCTCAGAGCGTCCCGATAATTACTCGCGGCAGTTTCGTTTTCAATACGCGCAAGAGGGGTTCCTTCTATGACAGCCTCCCCTTCCTTTACAAGAATATCTTGCAAAATACCGCCTTCAAGGTTCTGAATAATCTGTGTACGCTGCGACGAAATCACCTTGCCCTCAGCGCGAGTCACTTCGTCAATTTCTGCCCATGCAGACCATGTGATGAAGACGACAATAAAAAGGCCTGTGATAATGGAGAGCAAACGCGCCTGACCTGAGGGATTGCGCTGCAAAGCAGCTTCCACAACATCGGCATACACCAATTCATTGGGCTTAAGCTGCTTGCGCATGCCATCGTCTTCGGCCTCAAGATAGGGCGAGCGCGCCTGACCGAGTTGCACGCCATTTTTGTTCGCATTGGATGTATCCTTCATAATGTCCCTCACCAGATATATGTGTAATGTATATGATGACTACACTGCAATCTCATCGCCCTTCTTCTTGGAAGCCGTCGGCGAAGATGCTCGCAATTTTTGAATGACAGCGTCCTTTGGTCCATCTGCCACGATGCGTCCGCCGTCCATAACAATAAGCCTGTCCACAAGACGCAACATACTCATGCGGTGTGTCACTAATATAAGCGTCTTATCTTTTATAATTTTATGAAGCCGTGCTTGTACAGCCTGCTCCGAGGATGTGTCCATATTACTTGTGGGCTCATCTAAGATAAGCACTTCCGGGTCACGCACAAGGGAACGTGCTAAACCAATTGCTTGTCTTTGTCCACCAGAAAGAGCACGCCCCTGCTCGCCCACTTGGGCGCCAAAGCCTTCGGGGTTGGTGCGGATAAAGTCCGTCACCCCAGCCAAGGAGGCTGCTCGAATCATACGCTGGTCATTGATATAAGGGTCACCAAGCACAATATTATCGCGCACTGTGCCATAAAATAACACTGTATCCTGTGGCGCAAAGCCCACGCGGGAGCGTAAATCTGCGCCGGCGAGCTGGCGTAAGTCTACGCCGCCAAACTTTACCGCACCTTCTTTTGGCTGATAGAGGCCAATCAACAGACGGATAAGCGTTGACTTGCCAGAGCCCATGCGCCCAATCACGCCGATTTTTTCGCCATGATTGATTTTGAGCGAAAGCCCTTCCACTGCTGTGCGAGCCACACCTGGATAGGAGAAGGCCACATTCTCAAAGATAAAGGACGCTTCCAAGGGGCCAAAGTCCACGGTAGCCTGTTCTTGCCTGTCTTCCGAAGGAAGTGCCATGAGCATATTCAAAGCATCCAAAGAGATGCGCGAATTTTGATAGCGAGTTATGAGGCCTGCCATCTGCATAAGGGGCGCCATGGCACGACCTGCCAAGATATTACTGCCAATCAGGCCACCCATGGTCAACTCGCCCGCGGCGATGAGGTGAACCCCCCAAACGACCATGCCAACGGTGACAAATTGGGTAATAAAGACAGAAAAGCCCACCGCAAGGGAACCATATTTTTTCGTTTCAATATTGGCCTGCGCGGAATTTTCCACCACGCCTTCCCACATGCGCTGCATACGGTTTTCGCCCTGACAGCACTTGAGCGTTTCAAGGCCGTTGACTATTTCTGTCAACAAAGCGTTTTTATGCATGTTTTGTGAGTAGCTCTTTTCCGCAGCGCGCTTTGCAAGCGCTTGCAAAATAAGACCGGCGCCAAACATAATGGGCATAGCCACCAAGGGCAATATGACCAAGGGACCGCCGATAAAGCTCAAACACAGGATAAAGAGGAACAAAAAGGGCAAGTCAATACAAGATAAGAGCGTTGATGAGCTAAAAAACTCTCGCAATGACTCAAATTCCCGCACATTGTTCACCAAGGCGCCTGTAGACTCCGGCTTATGGTCAAGCTGCATGGAAAGCACCTTGTCCACAAGCATACTCGAAATAACAACGTCCGCATTACGCCCCGCCGTATCCACAAAGTGATTGCGCAGTGTTCGCAATAAGAAGTCAAAAAAATACGCAATCGTCACACCAAGCGCAAGCACCCACAGGGTATCAATGGCATTGTTGGGCACAACGCGGTCGTAGACGTTCATGACAAAGAGCGGACTGCCAAGAGCTATCAAGTTGATGATAACACTTGCAAAAGCGGCATGTCGATAGATGGGTCCATAGTGCTTAATGGCATCCCAAAACCAGCGCTTGCCTTGCGGGCGTCGGAAAGTATCAATACGTTTATCAGCCTGCTTTTCCACAGAACCAAAGACCGCATAGCCCGTGTATTCTTTCAAAATACTTTCTTGACTCACTTGCTGCGGGTCTTCTCCCATTTCCGGAAAAATAACCGTCGCCACATTATGACTCAAGGCAGTCAAAAGACATGATCTATTGCCTTGCAATAAGAGTATGCACGGCAATGTCATGGGTGAAATATCTTCTAAGAGAGGTCGATGAATAATACGCGCTTGCAAACCAGCTCTTCCGGCTGCACGCATACATTCGCCCGGGGTCACTTCCCCTACACCCGCAAGACCCGCATACAAAAATTGTGGCGAAATACTTTTGCCGCGAAGGCGCAAAAGACTACTCAAGCTTCGTAGAAGCGGCGGAATAAAATCAACTTCTGACGGCGCTACGGGCATGGGAGGAACATCGGGAATAGAGTCTGCCTGCGGCTGTGATGCCACTGGCACGCCGCCCCCTTGCGCTTTTCCGGCGCCATTCTCGCGTTCGGTCGCAACTTGAGTGGGCTTGCTCTCGCTCTGGGGCTTACTGACAGGTTGAGCGCTGGCCTTGCCAGTGCTGCTGTCGGCAGCCTTGTCGACAGTCCCCGTGTTTGTGCGTTTTTGGTCTGTGCGTTTTTGAGCCGTAAGCATTTCGCGCGCGGCTTCTGCGCCATGCACCGAAGACGCGGGCATGGGCGAAACCTTGCCTTGTCCCGTTGGACTTGCAGGCGCGTCGACAAGAGGCGTTTGCTTGGCAGCGCTTTGCGTTGGCATAGCGACTTGTTGCGCTGCTTTTTGCGTGCCTGAAGGAGATTTTGAAGCTGTGTCGTGCGGCGCAGGCTTTGGCGAGCCTGCGCTTGAAACACCTGCGCCAGAAGTGTTCGCGCCAGAGGGTTCTGTGCTCGACACTTTTGCAGCAGCAAAATCCGCAACCGATGAAGGTGGTGCAAACTTCTTCACAGCAGCACCCGCCTTCGCATCCGCGTTTTCACTTTTAGGGGTATATTCCCGCTTTTTATTTTCTACAGGTACGCTTGACATAGTATTATTAGCACTCTCTTGGGAAAAATGTGTGGCATCATTGCGACGAGCTCCACGCGCATTCGCCTGCGCGACAGTAGCTTCAGAATCTCCCTTAACATCATTTTTCGATGGTGTAACTAACTCTTTTTCATTGTTCTTCTGCGTCGTTGTAGAGTTTTTTGTCTGAGCGACGCTTTCTTCTGCAACACTTTGCAAGACACTTCCGGCTTTCTGCACATCTGCAAGAAATTTTATTTTCTCTTGTGCGCTGTACGCCCCTGAACCGCGCTCAGTTTTTTTACGATCGGCGGGGGGCGCAGAGGGTGCGACATTTGTATCTGGCTTTGCACCGGCCAACACATTGGATTGTACACTGGACTGCACACCGGATTGCGCACGGTCGGGCACAGGCGTTGGCATTGCCTGCGCAGATACGGCTCTTGCCTGCATTACAGTTTCCGCTGCA
>CAYJGA010000031.1:1873-10541 GCA_964369255.1 uncultured Desulfovibrionaceae bacterium | reverse complement strand
TTGAACACCCCAAAAAATAGCTCTTCCTGAGGTGCTCATGAAATATGCGGGTTAGATCCGTACGAACGCATTTCAATTCAGACACAATCGTCCGCCTCACTTCTTTTCACCATTCTGACAAAAGCATAACTGATTTTTAAGTAACAATACAGAGAGCAGCGATGTTTGGGGGGAAAGCTTTTTTTCCTAAAAAAAGTTTCCCCCCAAGAAAAAAACGTAAAAAAATAAAAAAAGCTTTTCCCCTATAATGCACTTTGCGAGGCTGCCAGTGTGAGGAGTGAGACTACAAGACGACATGTTTGCTCGAGGTGCTCGACGCGGATGGACTCGTCAGTGGTGTGCACGTCTGTCATTCCGGTGCCAAGGGGGCTTGTGGGGATGCCGTAAGCGTTGAAGTGGTTGGCGTCACTTCCGCCGCCTGTGGACTCGATGGACACAGGTAGCCCTATCACCTCTGCGGCTTTTTGCGCAAGCTGAATAACCGGCTGTGAATGGTCGAGGACAAAGGCACTGAATGCTTGATATGTTTCGATGTCGACATGGGCATGATGGTCGGCGGCGGCCTCTTCAAATATCTGTTCAATATCAATAGTGAGTTCACGCAGTGCTGTGCTGCTGAGGCTTCGCGCTTCGCAGTGGCATTCTGCATAATCTGCCACGATATTTGTGGCGGTGCCCCCTTTGATGAGGCCGACATTGGCAGTGGTTTCTGCGTCGAGGCGCCCTTGGGGGAATTGGGCGAGGGCTTGCGCTGCGACAACGATGGCATTGACGCCCGTTTCCGGTGCAAGGCCTGCGTGGGCGGCGTGACCGTGGACTTTGACAGTGATTTTTGTGATGCCCGGTGCTGCGTAAATAATGGTGCCCGGCGCGCCGCTGCTGTCGAAGACATAGCCAAAATCCGCACGGATTTTGCTGGTGTCCATATGTCTTGTCCCGCTGACGTCGCGCTCTTCTGCTACGGAGAAGATGACTTGTATGTTGCCATGAGGAATGTTGCGCTCGCGAATGCGCCGTAAGGCTTCCAAGATGGCAGCAATGCCGGACTTGTCGTCGGCGCCGAGGACTGTGTCACCCTTGGAGGTAATGACACCATTTCTTATGTGCGGTGTAACGCCAAGGCAGGGCGGCACGCAGTCCATATGGGCGCTGAGTAAGATGGTGGGCAGATTGTCTGCGTTGTGCACTGTGCCGGGAAAGTAGGCGTAGATGTTGTTTGCCGTGCTTTTGAGCGTGGCGCTCACAGTGTCTTCGCTAATGTCTGTACAACCAAGGGCGTGGAGCTTTTCCTTGAGCACTGCGGCTATCTGTTCCTCGCCGTATGTGGGGCTGTCAATGGTGACAAGCTCCATAAATTCGTCAAGTAGTCTTTGTTCTTTGTTCATGTGTTTTTATGTGGTTGAGTGTTTTTGAGTCAGGTGATGCCTTAGTCGTTGATCCAGATAGCGCTTGCTTGGCGCCCCGCACTTGCGTCCTTTCGGTGCGAAAAGAAGAGCGCGTTGAGTGTGGCTGTGCATAAATCGAGGCTGTAGATATGTTGAGGTAAAAGACCTGCGTGTTCACATTGATGTCGGGTGAGTGCCCATAAGTCCATGGATTGCGTGCTTTCGTGAAACCATGGGCGAAAGTCTTCGCCCCACTCGTCGTCAAAGTTCGTAAATTCCGCAAGGCCAAGGCTTGGGCCGCGCACTGCCATAAGGTCGCAGGCTTGGAGGTTGTAGCGCATGCAGAAGCGCGAAATGGCGCTCCCGATGAAGTTTATGCGATTACCTCGCCAGCCTACGTGGAGTGCCATGATATGTGTGCCTTCTGTATTTGTGATGAGGATTGGCTGGCAGTCTGCTGTTTTTATCATGAGTGCGTGGTTTGTGTGAAAGGTGGCATGCCCGTCGGCCTCAAGATTGAGAAGGGAATCGGGCGCGGTGGCTTTAGGTTCAAAAATGATGGCGTCTCCATGTACTTGCGACAGTTCGCTCATGGGGCGTCCCACAATGTTATGGAGGCTTTGCCTGTTGGCAAGGATGGAGCCGCGTGTGTTTTGCGGTGTTTGTGTGGTGGCAAAGGAAATATTCCCGCCGCCGTATGTGCCGGAGCAGTGTCCTCCCATGCGCGTCTGAAAGAGGCATCGTACGTTTGCTAAGCCCGCTGTGAGGGCAGGAAAGGCAAAAGGTATATAGGTTATATCCATAAAAGTCCTTCCTCTGTAATAAGAGCGTTCATGGGCATGTCCCATGCTTCTATAGGGAGTGCTTCGACAATCTGCCATGAGTAGCACAGCCCCATGCGTATAGTATGGGGGCAGCACCATGGTTCTGCAAAGAGCCTGTCGTAATAACCGCCGCCAAAGCCGAGGCGGTTGCCGCGTTTGTCGAAGGCGGTGCCCGGAATGACCATGATGTGCGGCGCGTCGGAGTCAAGGTGAATGGCGGGGAGGTGGGCGTGAGGTTCCATGATGCCGAAGTTCCCCGGGGCGAGGTCGTCCATAGATGTACATGGCACAAAGTCCATCTTCCCTTGTTCCGGTCGACAGCGGGGAAGCAAGACGCACTTGCCGGTGCGCCATGCGTGTTCGAGAAGGAGGTTTGTGGACATTTCCCCTCGCACTGCCATATAGAGGGCGACGCTGCATGCGTGTTGCCAGACAATTTCAGTCAAAAGTTTTTGCTGTGCGGCTTCACTGTTGGCGTGTGCTGATGGTTGTTTGGTGCGCTCTGTGAGAAATTTTTGCCGTAACAATCTTTTTTCTTGGGCGATATTATCCATCTCTGTCCCCCTTTCCCTTTATGATAAAACAGTTTATAGTTCACATCAATACTTATTGGGAGGCAATACATCTATGCAAAATACTACAGTACAGGATGTTGAAAAGCAAGACTTTTTATGGGTTGTTGTGGGAGATATTCACGATGACACACGCCCCTTTGCACACATTCCGGAATTGTCACAGGCAGATGGCATCATTGTGAGCGGTGATATGACAAATTGCGGCGGCGTGAAGGAAGTGGAGCGCGTACTTTCTGTCGCACAAAGCTATGTGCCGAATATCATGGCGCAAATTGGGAATATGGACAGGAGCGAAGTCACAGACTGGCTCGCAGAAAAGGATTGGAACCTGCATGCGCACGCGCGTGAATTGACGCAGGGTGTGGGCATTTTTGGCGTGGGTGCGTCCGTGTTTACCCCCTTTGGCACACCCAGTGAATTTCCTGAATCACATTTTGCGGCGTGGCTGGATGATGCGTGGAAAAAGGCGCGTCAGTGGCCTAAGAGGGTGCTGATTTCTCACAATCCGCCGAAGGATACACTGTGTGATGCTATTGGAGGCGGTGTGCATGTGGGGTCTGTGGCAGTGCGTGATTTTATTTTGGAGCATCAGCCTGATGTGTGTATTTGTGGACATATTCACGAGGCAAAGGGCATAGACCGCCTTGGACGCACCATCCTTGTGAACCCGGGCAACCTTGCGGCTGGGGGCTATGTGCTCTTGCGTGTGAATGATGGGCAGCTCTCTGTGGAATTAAAAGAAGGCGCGCACAGCCCACAAACTATTGAAGAATAATTTTGTTTGCAAAAATTGCGCTTTCTGCAACTAGACAATCTGCATGAGAGTGTATATAGTTTCTTGTTACTAAAATATACGTGGTTGCGCCGCCGCTTGTGTGCAGGCCGTCGCACCCCTAAAAGGAGACCCTTGTGGAATATACAGTTGAAGACGTATCGCCGGTAAAGAAAAAGGTGCATGTCACCGTTGACCCCAAAGAGGTGGAAGCCTCGATTATGGCCGCTGTGGCCTTGTATCGCACATCTGTTCAACTTGACGGCTTCCGCAAGGGGAAAGTGCCTGCTTCTGTTATTGAAAAACGCTTCCGCGAAAAAATTTACGAAGAGGCAAAGCAAGACCTTGTGAATGTGCACATCAATAAGGTGATGCAAGACCTTGATATTGCGCCTGTGTCCGGCATTGATTTTGACGGCGGCACCATCGAGCGTGATGAAGAGTTTGTGTATGATTTCAGTTTTGAAGTTTTGCCCGTCTTTGACATTCCTAACTATGAGGGCATGGAAGTAGAACAAGAAAAGGCTGTCGTGGCTGGTGAAGAAATAGAAGCCTTCATTGAGCGCCTGCGCAAGACCCGCGCAAAGCTTGAGCCTGCCGAAGGCAAAGGCCCCGCGGTGGAAGGACAGCTTGTGACTCTTGATTTTGCGACTTTTGAAAACGGCGTTCCCGTGGAAGGCATCGGCGCACAGAACTTCCAAATGTCCATAGGCGAAGGCCAAGCGCTGGAAGCCTTTGAAGAAATAGTGAAGACGACCCTTGTGGGAGAAACAAAGGAAGGGGAAGTGGCCTTCCCGGAAGACTTCCTGTCCCCTGACCTTGCAGGCAAGACTGTCACTATGAAGGTGACAGTGCACGCCATTCAAAACCGCGTCTTGCCAGAACTTGACGCAGAATTTGCAAAGACTATGGGCAAGGAAAGCGTGGAAGCATTGCGTGAGGCTTTTGTAGAGTCTTACATGCAGAACCGTACAAATTTACATAAGGGCACGGCGCAAAAGAAATTGTTGGACTCATTGTTGAAGATGGTCAGCTATGAATTGCCCCAATCCATGCTTGATACGCACACGCGCGGCGTGTTGCATGAAAAGCAAAGTCAGCTTGAGCGCCAAGGCCGCGGCCTTGATTCTCTTGGCAAGACCGCAGAAGAGCTGGTGGCAGAAGCCCGCACAGAAGCTGAGTCATTTACACGTTCCCAAGTTTTCCTCATGGCTGTGGCAAAGAAGGAAGGTCTTGAGGTGACAGAGCAAGAAGTGGATATGGCTATCTATCATATGGCGCAAAGCAGCGGGCAAGATTTCAAGCAATTGAAGGACGACTATGTGAAGTCCGGCTCAATTTTCACCTTGCGCGATCGTATCTTGGCAGATAAGGCCATGGATATTATTTACACCAAGGCGAAAGTGACAGAAGTGGAACCGGCGCCAAAGGTAGAGGCTGAGACAGCAACTGCGGCAGAGTAAGGTGTCGCTCAGTAGAGGTCTTTAGGCCAAAAGCCTCAGCATAATGGGTTCTGAAAGAACAGGCTGGACATCTTTGTACGAGTTTGTGCGTAGAGCGCAAAAAGCTTGCCTTGGTGCGTTGACTGTCAACAGTCTGTTCTGTTTGGTGAATATATAAGAGTACCTCTACACCTTGTGTGTGGTAGTATGTGCAGGCTTATAGTGGCTTGTTTTTTGCAAGACTTGTTTTTGCATGAAAAACAGCTTTGCTGTGTTGCCTGAGGAGACATTGATATGCCTATTATACCAACCGTCATCGAGACCACTGGTCGTGGTGAACGGGCATATGATATATACTCTCGTTTGATGAAGGATCGGATTTTGATGTTAAGCAGCGATGTAAACGATCATGTTGCTTCCATTATCTGTGCCCAGCTTCTTTTTTTGGAGTCGCAAGACCCTGAAAAGGAAATTAACTTTTACATAAACTCGCCCGGCGGCTCTGTGTCGGCAGGACTTGCCATTTATGACACCATGAACTACATCTCCTGTCCTGTGGCCACAGTGTGTATGGGGATTGCTGCGAGCATGGGCGCCTTCTTGCTTGCTGCCGGTGAAAAGGGCATGCGCTATGCATTGCCTAATAGTGAAGTTATGATTCACCAGCCTCTTGGTGGTGCCAGCGGGCAGGCGACGGACGTTGAAATTCGTACTCGTAAGCTCTTGAATACGAAAAAACGCCTTAATGAATTGCTTGCCTTGAACACAGGGCAGACTGTACGCAAGGTGACGCTCGCCACGGATCGTGATAACTTCATGTCGGCTCAAGAAGCTCTTGAATTTGGCATTATTGATAAAATTCTTGTTTCACGCAAAGACTTGGAACAAGAAGGCTCTGTAGAGCATGAGAGCGAAAAGGGGACGCATCTGTCTCCTGATTTTGATGAAGAATAGGGTTTTATAATGTGCTGTCATGGCATGCACTCCTTAAGGGGTGTATGCCATGACAGCGAACAACCCCGTGGAAGAACATTTTCGTATGGCGCATGACAGAGGATTGCAGAAATTTTCTTAAAGACGCTGTTTTGTTGCGCAATGACTGTGCGTAAAGGATGACACTCTATGTCTAAAACACCTCCCCAAAAGAACGACAAGGTAAGCTGCTCTTTTTGCGGCAAGAGCGAATTTGACGTCAAAAATTTGATTGTTCAAAAAGACGTTCGTATTTGCGATGCCTGTGTCAGTATTTGTAACGATATTATTGCGCAGCAAAATATCGCCGAAGTGCACGAAGACGGCCTTTTGCTTTCGCCTATGGAGCTGAAAGCGCGCCTCGACGAATACGTCATTGGTCAGCATGAAGCGAAAAAAATTCTTTCTGTTGCTGTACATAATCACTACAAGCGCGTCTTTTATGCTGATGCCATAGGTGATGATGTGGAGCTTGAGAAGAGCAATATTTTGTTGGTGGGGCCTTCTGGCAGTGGAAAAACGCTGCTTGCAAAGACGCTTGCGCGTGTCTTGAAGGTGCCCTTTGCCATTGCTGATGCCACGACGCTGACGGAAGCAGGCTATGTGGGCGAGGATGTGGAAAATATCCTCGTGCAGCTTTTGCAGAATGCGGACTATGACCTTGAGGCTGCCTGCAAGGGTATTATTTATATTGACGAAATTGATAAGATTTCTTGTAAGGGCGATGGTCCTTCCATCACCCGCGACGTCTCCGGTGAAGGTGTGCAACAAGCGCTTTTGAAAATTATTGAAGGCACCGAAGCAAATATTCCTCCCAAGGGCGGGCGTAAGCATCCGCAGCAAGAATTTATCCGTATGGATACGCGCAACATTCTCTTTATTGTTGGTGGCGCCTTTGTGGGGCTTGAAAAGCTTGTGAGCGAGCGTATGACAGGCGGTTCCATGGGTTTTGGCGGCAAGGTGCATTCCACAAAGGACATGACTTTGTCCAAGCTTTTGGACGAATTGCATCCGGCAGACCTTGTCAAGTTTGGCCTTATTCCAGAATTTGTGGGACGTATTCCTGTCATTACGCATGTGAATGACTTGGAAGAAGATGACCTTGTGCGCATTTTGACCGAGCCAAAAAATGCACTTGTGCGCCAATATCAAAAGCTTTTTGAGCTTGACAATGTCTCATTACGCTTTACAAGTAATGCATTGAAGGCTGTTTCGGCGCAGGCTATTGAGCGTAAAACGGGCGCCCGCGGGCTTCGCAATGTGTTAGAAAAAATTATGCTTGATATTATGTTTCACTTGCCTACTATGACAAATGTGCGTGAATGCCTTATTAACAAGGCTGTTATTGAAAAAGGACGTGAGCCTGTGCTTCTTTATGAAAACGATGGGAAGGAAGTTGCGGCAAGTTAGTGGGCTGTGCAGTCTTAGGGAAGCCCTGATTTAATGCCTTTTTGCTTTCTCACTGCATCAAGCTCATTTCGAGAAATACTTATGCGTTTAAAATGTATTGCGTTTTGCTCGAAATGCGCCTTCAATGACAGGGAAGAAAAAATTGATTAAATCAGCGCTTTCTTGATAATTTTTTGAAAAGGCTTATGGGGAAGCCTTGTTTGCGATTTTCCCCAAGTATTTGTACAGCAAAGCAACCATATACTTTGTCTTTTTTAGTGCTTTGTCAAGGAGTTTTCATGCGTTCATCTTTACAAGCTTCCCCCAAATCAGTCTATGATCTGGAATTACCACTCATGTCTGTGCGGGAAGTGGTTATGTTTCCGCGTGCCATCATGCCACTTTTTGTGGGGCGAGAGGCTTCTATCAAGGCTATTGAGGCGGGTTACAGTGAATTTGGCAAAAAGATTTTTTTGGTGGCTCAGAGAGAGCCGGATATGGAAAAGCCCAACGCTCAAGACATCTATGACATAGGCGTTGTGTGTAAGATATTGCAAATTTTACGTTTGCCGGATGGCACCATCAAGGTTCTTTTTGAGGGCTTGTATCGAGCCACATGGAGTGCCATACAATCCGGCGCACCCTTTGGAGACAAGGTCTTCCCTTGTGTCAGCACTGCTATTGTGCACGAGGACGTCGTACAGGGCAAAGAGTGCGATGTCATCATGAAGACAGTGCAAGAGGCTCTGGAAGAATATAGCAAGGTCAACAAGAAAATGAGCCACGATGTGGTGCTCACTATTCTTGGTCTTCAAGAGCCGGGGCGTCTTGCGGACGCCATTGTGCCGCATTTGAGAGCGGAATATCGAAAGAAGCAAGAAGCGCTTGAGCTGTTGTTGCCGGTGCAGCGCCTTGAAAAGGTGTATGAGCTTATTCAAGAAGAAATTGCCATGTTCTCTGTGGAAAAACGCATAAAGAACCGTGTACGCTCGCAAATGGAGCGTAATCAACGAGAGTATTTCTTAAATGAGCAGATAAAGGCCATCAATAAGGAAATGGGGCGTGACGATGACCCGCAGGCAGAGCTTGTGGAGATGGAGCAGCAATTCCATGAAAAGGTTATGTCGGAGGAAGCGCGCGAAAAGGCGCTTCGCGAGTTACGCAAATTGCGCGGCATGGCGCCTGCCTCTGCGGAATATACAGTTCTTCGTAACTATGTGGACTGCCTCCTAGATTTGCCATGGGACCTTGTGAAGGATATCGACATGGATATTCAGCACGCCCGCGCCATCCTTGACAATGAACACTA
>CAYJGA010000031.1:0-1833 GCA_964369255.1 uncultured Desulfovibrionaceae bacterium | reverse complement strand
TCTCAAAGGCCCCATTCTTTGCTTTGTGGGGCCTCCCGGTGTGGGGAAAACATCGCTTGCAAAATCGGTTGCCAAGGCGACAGGGCGCAACTTTGTTCGCCTTTCTCTTGGTGGAGTGCGCGATGAAGCTGAAATCCGCGGTCATAGGCGTACTTATGTGGGCGCGTTGCCGGGTAAGATTTTGCAATCCCTCAAGAGGGTGAAGTTTAATAATCCTCTGTTTTGCTTGGACGAAATAGACAAGATGAGTGCGGACTTTCGCGGCGATCCCGCCGCCGCCTTGCTTGAAGTGCTTGATCCGGAGCAAAACAGCACCTTTATGGATCATTATCTTGACCTTGATTATGACCTCTCCAAGATTTTCTTCATAACAACGGCAAACAGTCTGCACACCATACCTGTCCCCCTGCAAGATCGTATGGAGATTATCGAGCTGAACAGCTACTTGGAAACAGAAAAACAGCACATTGCGCATCAGTTTTTGTTGCCCAAGCAGCGTGAAGCACACGGTCTCAAGGAGCACAATATTACCTTGGACGATGAAGCGCTGCTGGAAATCATCCGCAGTTATACGCGTGAATCGGGCGTGCGGAACCTTGAGCGCGAAATAGCGACGGTGTGCCGAAAAATAGCGATCAGGCTTGTTGATGAGGAAGATATGGATTTGTGCGTCGAAGTTACAAAGGCGCAGCTTCCGGAAATGTTGGGTGTGAAAAAATATCGTCATGACGAGCGTGAAAAAGAGCCGCAAGTGGGTGTGTGTACTGGTCTTGCGTATAATCAGCGCGGCGGCGACATTCTGATGGTGGAAACGAGCCTCATGCCCGGCTCAGGCCATGTGGCGACCACGGGGCAGCTTGGCGACATCATGACTGAGTCCGCGCGCGCGGCCTTGTCCTATGTGCGTTCGCGTGCGGAACTGTTGGGCATAAATCCGCGTTTTCATCGGAAAGTCGACATTCACGTCCACGTTCCCTCCGGCGCAACGCCCAAGGATGGCCCTTCAGCGGGCATCACCCTTGCGACATCTATCACTTCAGCGCTCCTTGGCATTCCAGTGCGCAATGATGTGGGCATGACAGGTGAAATATCGCTGCGCGGTCGTGTGTTACCCATTGGTGGTTTGCGCGAGAAGCTTTTGGCTGCACGCCGCTCCGGTTTGACAAAGGTGATTTTGCCTGTGGACAATGAAAAAGATTTGAAGGAAGTTCCGAACGAAATTCTTGAGGATTTGGAAATTGTCTTTGTGAGCCATGTGGATGAGGTTCTGCCTCATGCGCTTGCCGCCACGACAGAAGAAATCTTCAGCGGGCGTCATCATGCAACGCCGCTCTTTATGTCATTGCGCGCGGGAACCGCAGAGGCGATGGCTGAGAAGGCGCAATAGAGATTGTTGCGGTGATTGTTTATGGAAAGGGGCTGTGTACACAGCCCCTTTTTTTATTTCTTTGCCAAAATTAAGGACAGATACGGGGGAGTTTCTTCCAGCTGTGTCACATCATGCACAAAGGATTCCTTTGCTTGACCCACATGGGAGGCGAGAAGCGCCTTTTCTAGAAAGTGCGTATTGTGCAAAGCGCCCTTGATGGCAGGAAAGTTTTTGTAGGCCTTGAGGATAACAGCGTTGTCCGTGTTATGAAGTGTGCTTTCAAGTTCTTCCTTGTTGTTAATGCCCGGCAAGATGCACAGGTTTTCGCGCCCTTCGCAGAGTATGGTGCCCGTTTTCGCGGCGGCGGCTTGGAAGGATGTGATGCCCGGAACCACTTCGACAGGGAGGTGCGGCGCCATGTCTTGCAAGGTACGCAGCAGATAGGCAAAGGTGCTGTAGATGAG
>CAYJGA010000030.1:9679-11145 GCA_964369255.1 uncultured Desulfovibrionaceae bacterium | reverse complement strand
TCCCTCTCTCATGATGGCAGAGCGGTGGGCAGAGTTGACGGACAATTCGTCGTTTTTGTACAAGACGCCCTTCCTTCGCAAAAGGTTCGCGCGCGTATTACGGCGACAAAAAAATCTTTTGCCGAAGCCCAATGCCTTGAAATCCTCCAAGAAGCGCCGAATGCCATCGAAGCGGCCTGTCCCCATGCGCATCACTGCGGCGGGTGCACCCTGCAAACGCTTCCCTACGACACGCAGCTCCACTGGAAAAAGCATATTCTTTACAGCGCCTTGAGCCGTATTGGCGGCATGAAGGATGTGCCACAGCATGACGTTCTCCCCTCCCCTCTTGTGTGGGGCTATCGCAATAAAATGACCTTTGCCTTTGGCGCGAATGAAGATGGTGTGCCCACCCTTGGTCTGCGCATGAAGGGAAGTCACACAGTTCTTGACGTGCATAAGTGTAAGCTCATGCCTCAAGAGTGTATGGAAATTTTGGACGCTGTGCGTACACTTGTACGCGCTTCAGGCTTGCCTGTGTGGCTAGAAGCGTCCGGAAGTACGCAGGGTGACACTCAAGACAGCAGGCAGAGCGGCATTTGGCGCTTTATCACCATACGCCGTCCTGTGGCACCGGATGCGCAAGGAAAAAAGCAATGCCTTGTGCATTGCATCACCGCTCCTGCGGACAAAAAGCAATGCGACGCCATCAGTGCCATCGGACAAAAGCTCCTCCACATGAAGTTCAACGATACACAGGTTGTGACCGGTTTCGTCCATGAAGAACGTGCGTCTCCTGTCCCCATTGCACAGGGTGAAAAGTGTATAGCTCGTTTGGGACAAGATGTGTGGCGGGAGGAGCTTGGCGCTATCCCCTATGTTTTCTCCCATGACGGTTTTTTTCAAGTCAACACCCATGCTGCAACAAAGTTGTGTGAATACCTTGGCACGCTTCCTATGAAAGAGCCCCGTGGCCCCCATTGCGTGTGGGACATATTCTGTGGTGTGGGCGCTCCCGGTTTGAACTTTTTAGCTATGCAAGAAGGCGGGCAAAAAGCCATGCAAGAGACGGCTCTTTATGGCGTAGATGTGCAGCGCAGTTCTGTTCATGCCGCGCGGATAAACGCGGCAAGGGCGACGCGTGCAGCGCTGGGGGTGCGTATTGGTCATGCCAGCCGTCTTGGCTTGAGCCAGTATCACTATCGTGCAGGCCAAGCTCACGAACGCGCGAGCACATGGCCAAAGCCTCACACCATCCTTCTTGACCCGCCGCGCGCTGGCTTACACAGGGAACTGATAGACATTGTCCGCAAGAGTCACGCAGAGCATATTATCTATATTTCTTGCAACCCTGCGACACTTGCGCGTGACCTTGCGCACCTAAACGCGCTTTATGACATTGAAAGTGTACAAGGCTTTGACTTTTTTCCGCACACGACGCATGTAGAGAGCTGTACACATTTGGTGCGAAAAAAAACATCTGTTTA
>CAYJGA010000030.1:0-9579 GCA_964369255.1 uncultured Desulfovibrionaceae bacterium | reverse complement strand
TTTAGGTGAATGCGCAAAGCGAGTCAGATTTCAAAAAAACACATGAGAATGACCTGACTAAAATGCAAGTCCACGCCAGACACAAGCGACGCCGCCAAGCGCGATAACCAATAATAATATGCGCTTAAAAGTGACTGCGTGAATACGTCGCGCCACAGGCATAGAACAGACGATACCACACATGGACGCCGGCAAGCCAATCGCTGCCCATGTGAGAACTTCTGTGGTGTAGAGTCCTGCGCTTGCTTGCATGACACAGGCAACGAGAGAGGCGAGGAGCGAAAAAAGGTTTACAGTGCCTACAGTATCCATCTGTGACCAGCCCAAATGGAGTGCATAGACGCCAAGTGGTGGATTGCCGAATGAAATTGACGTGTTCAGTAGCCCTGAAGCAAATCCTGTCCCGAGGCTCTTCCCCAATGTTTCCGGCCTTTGTTTTGTATTATCCTTTCTCATACATTGCCAAGCCACGAAGAGTACCATGACAATGCCTGTGAGGAGTTGGATAAATCGCGCGGGAATGAAGAGGAGTATGGAGAGACCCGCGAGTGAGCCGGGTATAGCGCCAATGAAAAGGTTTTTCAGTGATGCGAGACGACAGCCCTCTTTAAAATTCCACGCCATATGCGCAGAGAGTCCTGCGACGATGATGCAGGCCGACGGTGTCAGAAGCGGCGGGGGCATAAATGATACGACAATGGGAACAGCCACCATAGCAGCACCCATGCCACTGACTCCGTTGACGAAACCTGCTGCAAACCACGCAAGAAAAAAAATTATTTGATGTTCTGTCATATCATCATTACCTCATTCTAATTTTGTTTTTTTGAAAGGAGTTTGAGGAAAACTTTTTTAGAACAAAAGCCTTCCCCCCACAAGCCTTTCAAAAAAAAATAAAAATCCGCGCGTCAAAAAAGATCTGCGTCTGCGGGCATCCTTTCCCAACAAATCTTGCCCTTCTTCTTGTACTTACGCAAGAGCACATACACACTGCCGGGGCCGCCGTCTACAGCCTGCGCCGTACAAAATGCCAACACCACGCGCTTAAAAGGATCCTGCGTCAACCACGATTGCAATTTGTCGCGCAACACTGCAAAACCATTGACGGAGTTTTTTCCTCGACCGGGAACAACAAGCACTACGCGCAGTCCTTTATACCACGAACGACGAAAAAAATCCACAAGTGCACGATAAGCTTGCAATGCATTCAAACCGTGTAAATCAATGTGTGCCTCAGGGCTATAATTGCCCGCTCGCAGATTTTCCATGATAAGTGGGTCAAGCCCCATAACATAGCCCTCAAGGTACTCACCCTTGAGAGCCAAGGCAAACTCCAGCTTGCCCTCTAACATGCGCCGAAAGTCATCCTCAGCCTGCTGCTGAGGCGAGGCGCCAGAGACTTCAGGTGCAATATCTCGCCCGCCCCCGGAAAGAGGCACGACGCCCTTAATGGCATGCAGAAAGGACTGAAGGTCTTGAGCCTGCGTATCACCAAGAAAGGCGTCCTTAAAAGAGTCATTCAAGGAGTCCTTCAAGGAGTCCTGAGGTTCACGAGAAGTATCTGCTTGTATGTCGGACACACATCTATTGACAGACTTTGAGTTGGATTTTGCATTGGATTTTGCGTTGGATTTTGTACTGCTTCGTACAGCAAGGGACGCAGGCGTCTTCTCTTGGAGTAAATGTGTGTTCCTCACAGGTACGCGTTGTGATTTTTTATGCTTTCGTGTCATGCGTGCTTCCTGTAATGCGGGGATGTGGTCTGCAAGAAGAAATGTGCCTGTCCTAAGCGAGGATGGGGGCGAGGATGGGGGCGAACTCGAGATACGAGGTGAAGTCGTACTTGAGATTAAGTGCGCTCGCGTCGTTTGACGCATCGCGCCGACACTGCGCAAAAACAGCGCATTATCCTCTTCTTCAATATGAGCGCAGGTTCTTTTTTGCGATTTCCGAGGAACAACAGGCGACGAGACAGAAGACTGTTCCGTCGACGGAGCAGTGGAGTCGTACTTTGCGCTGTCGACACAATCCGCGCGCTCCACAGCATTCGCGCTCTTTAGGCGCTGCGCAAGATTGGCAAAGGGATTATCGAAAAAAAGCGTGTTCATGGAAGGGAAGGAAAAAAGGGCTTTAAATATTTAAGATGCATACTCGCCATATTTAAAGCCCCCATAAAGCATTGAGAGCTATTGCGCCGGTGTTGCTGGTACTGCTGCGTCTTGCGGCGCGGCATTTTGAGGTGCATTTGCTGGAGGTGTCGCTGTAGTCGGTGCTACTTCTTCAATCTGGACGTCAAGAATGACAGAATCGTCAGAATCACGCGAACCTGTGACATAGGTATAGCTCAAGCACGTAAAAAGAAAAAGGACAGCTGTAAAAGCCGTAAGCTTTGATAAAAGCCCGCCGGCGCCGCTGCTCCCAAAAACAGAACCGCCGCCGCCGCCAAAAATTACCCCCATTCCTTCTTTTCCGGCTTGTAAAAGCACCAGAATGACAAGTAAGACACAGACAATGATGTGCAATGTCAAAATCAGTGTTTGCACAAAAAAACCTCCTTGTTACCTAGGCGCTGTCGTCAAATTGCGATTTTTCGTGTTATATCAAGGAAGATGAATTTGTTTTTCGGGCGTGTATACAGACATACATAATCGAAAAACAAATGAAATCTGGCGCTGAGATAACCGAAAAGGCGCATTTGACGACGGCGCCTACAAATAAAGCACAAACTGAAGCGCTCTACATGAAAAGGTAGAACGCCCCAGTGAAAGCTGTCATCGTATATTTATGAAGCCATGACAATTTTAGAAAAACTTTCCGCCTGTAAAGAAGCACCTCCTACCAGCACTCCGTCCACATTGTCAAGTCCCATTATTGCACCCGTATTGTCCGGCTTCACACTGCCTCCATACAAAATGGCTACATCCTTGCCTTTGTCGCCCATTTTTTCCACAAGCAAGGCGCGCACAAGAGCGTGTGCCTCTACAATTTCTTCAGGCCCTGCAACCTTGCCTGTACCAATGGCCCATACTGGCTCATAGGCTACAGCAAATGTTGTGGAATCGGCCACTTGTGGCAAACGCGTTAAACAATCGAGTTGGGCACGCAACACATCGGCAAGGCCGCCGCTTTCACGCTCTTCCAAGCGCTCACCAACGCACAGCACGACTTTGAAGCCATCATTCAGCGCATAGGCAGTTTTTTGTTCTACAAATTCATTGCTTTCACCCAAAATGTGACGACGCTCCGAGTGACCTGTCAACACCCATGTGGCGCCGACGTCGCGCAGCATAGCGGGAGAGACTTCGCCCGTGAAGGCACCTTCAGCAGCAGGATAAAAATTTTGTGCGCCAATTTCTAAGGGCAAGGACGCAGGAATCGCGGCAACAGCGTCAGCGATAGAAGGAAAAGGCACAAATATCAGGATACTTCTGCCTTGGGGCACAGCGTCCACAGCAGTGCCTAAGGCTTCGATCATTGCCACAGATTCTGCGCGGGTCTTAAACATTTTCCAGTTGGCGGCCATAATTTGAGGCATGAGTATTCTCCTTATAAGCAAGATAAGTATTTTTAACGATTACAGCGCTTAGACAGGCGCTTCATAAATGAGCGCGTCTTCGCCCGTATCTGCATAATAAGCACGACGCGTGCCCACACACACAAAGGCCAGCCCTTCATAGAGCTTTCGTGCAGCTGTATTGCCTGTGCGCACTTCCAAGACAGCCCGTCTTATACCCATTTTATGGGCTTCTTGCAAGGTCGTTTTTAGCAAATATCGCCCCAATCCTTGATTTCTTTGGGAAAGCGACACCGCAATATTGAGTATTTCCAATTCATCAAGAATGTGATAAAAGGCGATGTATGCAATAAGATGTCCTGTATTATCCGTATCTTCGCTTGCGATAAGACCATAAGCAGAAAAATGCTTTTGACAAAATGCCTGTGCATATTGCTCCGCACTCCACGGAGTATGAAAAAAATCTTTTTCCATAGAGACCACCGCAGGAATGTACGCCTCGGTGAGCCGTATAAAGCGTACACCTCCAAATGAGGTATTCATGACCCACAAAACTCCTTTGCGCAAAAAAAAGACGCATCCACTCTATCAGCCCCACACTCAGGCACACTATCCCTATACGATGCCACAAGGACAACACAACTTTGTTGAGGTGATTGACGCAAATGACGCACCCTTCATGCTTGTCCCCCTTCAAGACGCCCTCGTCACGCAATTACCATGCAGGCAAGTCCTTTTAATCCTACGACACTACGCAAAAGATCAGCTCCTCCTTCTGCCTGCTACGCACACAGCACACACACAAGATATTACAGCCACACCATCCGCCTTCCCGTCTACACCGCACACTGAATGGGAGCCGCACACTGAATGGGGCATTTTGCATACAACAGTGCTCGCCGGAGAATCACGCGAAGGCGCGGCAATCCGCCTCATCCATGAAATTTTTCAACGCGAAATGGCTATCGTGCCCTTCATAGAACATATGCAACGCATACATCCACACGCACAACAGCCAGAAACAGGACAATCAGAAACAGAACAGACAGCAACAAAAAAAACGGACACGCTGCCCGCAACCTTTTCCAAGCATATGAAGTCTACAGCTTTCTTTCTTTTTGATGTTGGAAAAAATATTGAAAAATCTCAAGACAATATAGAGCACCTTTGGCTGGACTTTGACGAAATTGTCGGTCTCGCCACCCATTTTGAAGATATGCTCTCCCCTACTCTGCTCACCCTCATCCGCGAAAGCTCACTCCTCTCCACCTGCCAAGATGCTCCCAGAAGCGCGTAAAATGCGACAAAACTACAAACAATAAAGTGGAGTCAGTTAATAAACACCTTTGAATAAAACTTCAAATCATCAAGAGTCTTACCTGTGCCTCGCACAACTGTTGTGAGCGGGTCGTCATCGAGCCGCACTTTGAGCTTTGTTTCTTGCGCGATAAATTGGTCTAAGCCCTTTAACAAGGCGCCGCCGCCCGCAAGCAGAAGACCATGACGATATATATCACCGGCAAGCTCCGGCGGCGTCTTATCAAGGGCAGCAAAAATCGTGTGCACAATGGTACGCAGAATGTCACTCAGCGCCTCACGCACATGCCCTTCGGAAATACGGATAACCTTGGGCGTCCCTTGAGATAAATCCTTGCCAGACACATCAAGAAGGGGTGCATTGTTCGTGGCTATGGCGGTGCCAAGAATTTTTTTGACATTTTCCGCTGTATTTTCACCTATTTCTAGCTGATATACATCGTGTATATAGCGCCGTATGGCGGCATCCATGGCATCGCCTGCCATGCGCACCGAAGCAGCATAGGCAATGGCGGACATGGTAATAATCGCCACCTCCGATGTACCACCACCAACATCAAGCACAAGATTGCCAAAAGGCTCGTGGATAGGCAAATCTGCTCCCATGGCAGCGCCCATGGGTTCCTCAATGAGCGAAATTTCCCGCGCCCCTGCCAACATTGCCGCGTCGATAACCGCCTTTTTCTCCACCTGCGTAATGCCCGTAGGCACACAAATCACAATACTTGGCTTGATAATATTCAAGCCTGTGATGGTTTTACGGATAAAGTAGGCAATCATTTCCTTTGTAATATCAAAGTCGGCAATGACGCCGTCCTTCATGGGGCGGATGGCTTTGATATTTTTGGGCGTGCGTCCGATGAACTGCTTGGCCTGTGCCCCTACAGCAACGACCTTGCCGGAAAGCGTATCAATGGCCACAACAGAAGGTTCATTCAGCACAATGCCTTGTTCACGCGTATAGAGGAGCGTGTTGGCAGTGCCCAAATCCATGGCAATTTTTTTTCCAAGAAAACCCAATAGGCGAGAGAGCATTATTCGTCCTCAAGGGGCTGTTGGTGTACAAGATGCCCCTTACGGGGTGCATTTTCATAAGCATCAGTATAATTTTCAGCATCTTCGCCGCCTTGTGGTGTCACAAAGCACATAGCCGTTTCACGTCGTCCGGCCTGTGGCATAAGGTTGTTGAGGCGAGATTTCAAATAAAGATTTTCTAAGAACAAGGCAAGATGGTCAACGCATTGATGTACAAAACTGCGCAGCGCCTCATCTATTTCCCGCGGTTGCGCATGAGCAAGGCACAGCACCCCGCGCGCAGACTTATTGACAATCACAGGTACGCATATGCCTGACTGAAATGTGGGAAACGATTCGATTTTCCCAAATGGCTGAAAAGAAGCCGTGCTGCTGTTCAAGCCGTCGTGGAAAACAGGCTGCCGCCCATCGCGCAACACCCAACCCACCATGCCACTGTTCAAAGGCAAATGTGCTTTTTCATAGCCTTGTGGCAGGAAGAGGCGTGACTCCCCTTCAATATAATAGCTACTTTCGTCGGCATCAATGGAGGCAAAGGCGCAATAGTCGTATCGAGTGGCGCGCGCCACTGTTTGCAAAAAATTCTGCAAAAAGAGCGGCCAACGCTTATGCTGAAAGCGCAAGCCTTGCACAATACCCATCTGCGCAAAATAGGAGGCAATATCCCCCTGTATGGAATCTTGCCCATCGACACCTTCGCGACTGATAAGGTCAGCAAAGAGTTGTAAAATTTTACTGTCCTTGTCAGAAAAGGAATATTGGCGTTTGCTGTCCACACAGAGTACACCGCCGGAAGGGACAGGACACCCCATAAAGGCTTTTATATGCGCTTCTCCATTTTCAGCATGATAGCCAAGGTTGCTTTGGTGCTGGTCGTAATTTGCCACCACAAGAGGCTTTTTATCACGTAAAATCCAGCCCGCCAAGCCTTGCCCTTCGGCAATTTCCTTGTTGAAAGCGTCTGCATCTCCAAGGGAGAAAGCTGCAACGAGGCCACATTTTTTGCTGCTGTCCTCGCTTATGGTGTCGTGGGCGTCGCGCCCGTCCTTTCCTTCTCGCTGCGAGGGAAGGTAGAGTGTGGCGGAATACGCGTCAAAGATGCTGCAAATGATAGCAAGCAATTGTGTATGTGTGGCACTTTTCATAGTTCTCTATATTTTCTTTGCTAAAAAGTTTCAAAGGTATGCTTCAAAGCAATTTCCCTTATACCAGAGCGCGTGCCGACCTGCAATACCCCAAAAGCGCCGCTGGACAGGTCATAAAAATCCCTTATCAGTTTAATATGTATACTTTTTATTTTTTTATCAACTTTTTTTATCAGAAATACTAAAAAAAAATTAAAAATTGTCAATCATTTTATTTATAATTATCTATAATTATAGATTTTTTTATTTTCTCCCCGTATCCCTTATAAAGGCTAGAAATTTTAAAAAAAATGCTGTACACGTAAGCAGTGTTTGTGAAAAAAGCTGTGTGAACGTCCTTGATACTAATGGAGAGAATATGCTTTCGTGGAAAAAGGTCTTTTCCAGAGATGGACTGCCGTGGGAAGACGAAGGAACTCTCAAGGATGTCATTGCCATACAATCCTTGGAGGAACTTTACCGCTTTCTCAACGCCGTGCACATCCGCTATTGTCTGGTGCGCCCTTATCAGATAACAAAGAACTATCCTCTCGTGGAAGGGCGGGAGCTGCTCCCCTCATTTGACAATGACATGTGGGAATATAGCAACCTCCCCGGCTTTTCCATGGTCGCTTTGGCACGTCCGCTCAAGTACTTTTCAGAGATATTTCAATACGATATTATACACCCCATATTAAACGCCGTCTATGATTCCGACGGCGCCTCATGCCCCTTGGAAGAACCCATCATCAAGCGCAATGTGCAAACCATCGCCTCGCGCTTGCCGCGTATTTTGCACGAAGACTTTCGCAGCACCTGCGGACGCCTTGACACATCACTCTTGGACTACTACCCCACCCTCATGCCCTTTGCACTGCACCTTGACCGCGCTCACATCATGGCGCGCGACCTCTTTGGGCAGTTTTATCTTGCTGGCATCTTTGCCTCTCTCCCTTCTGATATTGACAGTGAGTTAAAGCGCTTTGGCATGCGTATGGGCAAGTTCAAATACGGCGACCACGACATGTACGAACGCAACCGCATGTTTGTGTATCAATATTTAATGGAGCTTTACGGCTTTCCTGTCGTTTCGGAGCGTCGCACATCCAGCGCCCTTTTTGCCCGTAAATTGCACAAAATGGGCGAGCAATTCCTCTTGCGCGTCCTCGGGCAAACAGACCGCACCATCACCACCTACATCGGGCACGGCGACAATACACGCTATCCCCATGTGGAAAAAATAGCCCTCATTGCAGTGGACAAAGACCAGCATGAGGCATTGCAGCTCATTGAAAACAATGACTACTTCTTAGACCCTGAGCGGCGCGTTGTCATCATTCGTGTGACGTATCGTCAGCATGCCTACGACCCGAACAATGTGCGCCAAGACCGCGCTATCTCTGTGGCAAAGCAAGAACTCTTGCACCCGCTGACAGGTATGCCTCTGGAAGGATTAAATATAATCCGCGACAGCAGCAATATGTTCCTGCGCCTGAACGACATCGTGCGCGGCGAATATACAGGACGCATCCTTTATAAGCGCACAGAAGTTGTCGAAAACACGGACACAGAAGAAAAACGCCTGAAATTTCTCTACACATGGCTCACAAAGCATCAGCGCCGCATCATAAGTTATGGCGACGAGTTCTTTGCCAAGATAACGCAGGTCATGGAAGGCTATCTCCACTCGGAAGCAAAGGAAGAGGCCTTTGGCGCTATGCGCGAACTCTATCGCGAAGTGCAAGACCGCTATTGCTATATCCAGCAAGCGCGCAAAGTGCGCGTTCTTGAGGAATTGCGACATCGCACCATTAAGGGCGTGCGCATTGGCTACAAGCAAATGCTGTGCGAGTGCACAGAGCTCCTGCATGACTTGAGCTATGAAATTGTGGCCTTCTTCTTGCCCCTTGTAGACACCATCATCAATAATATAGATGCCATCCTTGCTGATCGCTACCTTGTACGCACCTATATTGAAGCGCCGGAGGCCACACTTTCACCGGCGGGGCTTGAAATTCGTAAGAACTATCGACGCCTTATCTCATTACGCGACCATTTTGTTGCCGTGCGCAAGGCGCGCCGCGCCTCTGCAACATCTAAATAAGAAGGAACAAACATGCCTCCCGCCTTTTATTTAGCGCCCTCCGCGTGGCCTGACAACATCCACGACACCTGCATTCTTGACGGTCAAGAAGCGCAGCATATGGTGCATGTTTTGCGCATGCGCGAAGGCGAACATGTGCTTCTCCTCGACGGCGCCGGCAAGCAAGCACAGTGTCACATTACAAAGCTTTCCAAGCGTGAAGCTGTGTTATGTATAGAGAGTGTACACTCCTTTCCTCGTCCGGCCTCCCTCCCCGTCATGGCGCTTGCCTTTAGTAAGGCCACACGACGCGGTTTCTTTATGGAGAAAGCTGTGGAGCTTGGCGTGCATGAAGTGTGGCTCTGGCAGGGCGACAACAGTCAAGGGCGCCTTCCCAAGGAAGTGAAGGAGCACTGGCAGGGACAGTGTATTGCTGCCCTGAAGCAGTGTAAAAATCCGTGGCTTCCGACAGTGCGCCTCCTTTCCGGCGGCGTGCAAGGACTGGT
>CAYJGA010000029.1:661-11288 GCA_964369255.1 uncultured Desulfovibrionaceae bacterium | reverse complement strand
TTGTTGGGGGTTGTGGGTTGATTTTTTTTTTAAAAAAAAAAAACCCCCCCCCCAAGAAAAAAACTTAAACAAAAAAAATAAAAAACAAAAACACACAAAAAAAAGCTTTCCTACAAACCCCTTTCAAAAAAACACATGGGAACGCCGTGCTACTCACCTTCGAGGGAACGTGAATACTTGCAGGTTTTCTGCGGACAACGGATGTGCACGGCCCCGCCGCGCATGACTTTGCGCACGAGGATGGGCCAACCGCATTCGGGGCATTTTTCGTTGAGTGGATAGTCCCAGAGGGCATAATCGCACTTGGGGAAGGTGTCGCAGGAGTAGAATATTTTGCCTCGCTTGGAGCTTTTTTCCACGAGCCTGCCTTCGTCGCAGGCGGGACAGGGCACACCTGTGGAGAAGGGCGCCGCGTACTTGCATTTTGGATAGCCTGTACAGGCGATGAAGCGGCTGCCTGTGCGGGACTTTCTGATGATGAGGTCGCTGGTGCATTCCGGACATTGACCGACCACTTCGTGCTCGATTTTTTCCCTTTCTACGGGGATGATGGTGCCTTTTTCGTCGCGGATGAAGTTTGTAGTGTGGCGACAGTCGGGATAGCCGGAGCAGGCAAGGAAGGTGCCTGCTTTGCCAAATTTCACGAGCATGGGCTTGCCGCATTCGGGACAGATGACATCGGTGGTCAGACCTGCTTTGACGCTTTGCATATGCTGCGCGGCGGCCTCGAGGGTGGGGATAAAGTCGTCGTGGAAGGTGCGCATGAGGTCGACCCAGTCACTTTCGCCTTCTGCGACTTTGTCAAGGTTTGCTTCCATTTGCGCGGTGAAGCCCACATCCATGAGTGTTGCAAAGTGTTGACGCAATTGGTCACACACTGTGCTGCCAAGGTCGGTGGGGGAAAAATGCTTGTCCTCAAGATGCACGTAGTCGCGGTCTTGGAGTGTGGAAATGATGCTGGCATAGGTGGACGGTCTGCCGATGCCGCGCTCTTCCAATTCGCGCACGAGTGAGGCCTCGGTGTAGCGTGCGGGTGGTTGGGTAAATTTTTGTTCTTTATGCAAGTTTTCAAGCTGTAAGACTTGCCCTTCCTTGAGGGGAGGAAGGTCGGCTGTGCTTTCGTCGGCGCTGCGCGCATAGACGGCTGTCCAACCGGGGAAGAGCATGCGCACGCCCTTGGTGCGCCAGAGAATTGCTTTTTCTGCGGGCACATTTTCGGGGCCGCTGCGCACGGTGACTGTGGTGTCGTGATAACGCGCCGCCGCCATTTGTGAGGCCACAAAGCGCGACCAGACAAGACGATAGAGCGTGTGTTGCTCTTGGGGGAGATAGGCTTTCACCATGTCCGGCGTGATGTTGACATCGACGGGGCGGATGGCTTCGTGGGCGTCTTGCACATTTCCTTTTTTCTTGGCAGCTTTTTGGGTTGTTTTTTTGGCAGCGGTGCCCTTTGGCAAAAAGTCCTTGCCGTGGTGTTGCAAGATGAAGGCGGCGGCGGCCTCTTTTGCCTCGTCGGCGATGCGGGTGGAGTCAGTACGCATATAGGTGATGAGGGCGGTGATGCCCATGTCGCCGATGTCCACACCTTCATAGAGCCTTTGGGCGATGCTCATGGTGCGTTTTGCGGAATATCCGTGTCGCTGGTTGGCGCTTTGTTGGAGCGTGGACGTGATAAAGGGCGGAAGGGGTGCCTTGCTGCGCTCCTTTTCTTCAATACTTGCTACGATATAGGGATTGCCGCGAAGCTTATTCTCAAGGGCTTCTGCTTCCTCTGCGGATCCGATATGCGCTTTTTTCCCGTCGATTTTGTATAAATCTGTTTTGAGTGTCGGGGGCATTTCTGCATTGAGGAAGGCCTTGAATGGCCAGTATTCCTCTGGCACAAAGGCGCGACGCTCTTCTTCGCGTTCGACGATGAGGCGCAGTGCCACAGATTGCACACGGCCTGCGGAGATGCCGCGCTTCACGTGCTTCCAAAGAAGAGGCGAAATTTTATAGCCCACGAGGCGATCGAGGACGCGTCGTGCCTGTTGCGCGTCAAAGAGATGATTGTTCAGCTCCCGAGGATGCTCCAGCGCCTCACGCACCGCCTTTGCGGTGATTTCGTTGAACTGGATGCGCTTTATCTGTGACTTGTCCTTGTTTAAGAGCGCCGCCACATGCCACGCAATGGCTTCTCCTTCGCGGTCGGGGTCGGGTGCAAGGTAGACAATATTTGCCTTTGCAGCGGCTTTTCGCAAGTCGTCAACCACTTTTTGCTTGTTTTCTATAACCTCATATTGTGGCATAAAACCGTTGGCCTCATCCACACCCAAGGTGCTTGTAGGCAAGTCGCGCACGTGCCCAACACTTGCCAATATTTGATATTTGGCGTTGAGAAATTTTTTAATTGTTTTAACTTTTGCTGGTGATTCCACAATGATAAGGTCTTTAGCCATTCCGTCCCCCTGCTGTACTGCATACAAGCAACACAGGCCATATTTTTTCTTTGAACAGAACATACGGAATTTTTTTGCTACGTCAAGCCATAACTTTCACTCCAAGATTTTTTTGAAAGGGCTTTGGGGGAACGCTTTTTTTATTTTTTTGTTTTTTTGTTGAAGTTTTTTTCTTGGGGGGAAACTCAAAAAAGCATTTGTGGTAAATGCGCAGGCAAAGCCGTGTATACGGATATACATGCTTTGCCTGCGCTTCAATTTTGACGCCGCAGTTTACACCGGCTCAACGGCTTATTACATATTTTGCTTTGTGTCTGCGAGCTGGATTTGGCGCAAGCAAACACCTTGAGGCATATCATACGCAAACTTGATAGTCGTTGCTACGTCCTCGGCAGTAATGCTGTTGGCGCCAACAGATGCCATCCACTCATTATAGCCCTTGATGATGTCGGCATTGGTTGTATGGCCTAAAAGCTCTGTGGCAACAGCGCCGGGGCATATGGTCATGACGCGGACGTTGTGAGGAGACAACTCTTCTCTGGCAACTTCGCTCAAACCCACAACACCGTACTTTGTCGCGCAATAGGCGCCGTGATTGCCAAAGGCTTTCACGCCGGCAATGGACGATATATTGATGATGGTGCCGCACTGCTGCGCCTTCATGCCGGACATAACAATCTGCATGCCATTCATGACGCCAAGGACATTGGTGTCAAGCATGGTCTTCCACTCTTGGGCGTCTTGATCTTCTATGCTGCCAAGCATCATGACGCCGGCATTATTGATGAGCAGGTCTGTGGGGCCATATTGCTCTTCAGCCACACGCACAGCGCTTTCAAATTCTGCTTTATTGGTGACATCGACCTTTTTGCACATGGTGTTGGGCAAGGCCAAAGCTTCTAACAATTCGATCCTGCGTGCCAACAATAAGAGCGGATGCCCGGCGTCGCTAAATTGCTTTGCCAATGCTTTGCCAAAACCAGAGCTTGCGCCCGTAATCACTACAAGTTTCTTCATTTCTTCCTCGAAAGACAGGTTATATTATGTTGCATTAAAACGATAAACAGCTTTAATTTAAAGCGGCTTATCTAATTTTTCGTAAAAAAATTCACCGTATTCCTGGATACATTCCTTATTACTGCACTAAAAAACATCTGTCAATACGGCACTTTATTTTCCCTTAGTGAAAAAAAGGTTACTATTGGAAGGAGCGAAGACGCAAGACTCACGGTCTCTTGTCCCTTTTTCATAGAATGACCGCGTCCCCATACAAACGAGGGAGCACGCACGAGCGCCCGCTCTCATCCATCGAGAAAATACATAAAAATAACATTGCATCACTCATATCAGGCTGTATTGCTTTCAATTTATACTATGCTTAACATGTGCAACAATATTCAAACTGCTTCTATTGAGACATCGCAGCTCTCATATTGTATTTAAGAATGTATTTTTTTATTTATAAAAATCATTTATTTGTCTTGACATTTGTCCATAGTGTGGTAGCAAGAGCCAGCATCAGACATTTCATTTTTTGTTATTAAAAATATGCTGTATATTTTTATACATAACTTTTACATATTGTATATAAATCAATAGAAATATATTCAAGTAAGAATACTAGAACATGATTTTTTATAATTCATCGTAGTCTTATATATCTGCAAATGCGTGTTGTATGAGAAAAACATTTAAGGAGGGGCTTATGAATGCTTTGTTGAATCAATGCCAGAGTCAAGAACACGGTGGTACAGGATGTCTTGTATGCATGGATGGCAGCGCCTCACACACTCTCATACAGCATACATTACGCGTTCTTGAGAGTGTTGTGCAAGGGCATTGCAGCGCCTCAACGCACGAGAATATACAAGAAGAACGCGGTGACAACGATAAACCAAGAGAGGACAGCAGGCATATCGGTCATGGTGCAGGCATCTTGCTTGGCATGCCACGCGCCTTTTTTGAGAGTGTCTGGCCTTTTTTGCAGGAAAAGCCACACTTGCAATGGGGAATAGGTCAATGTTTTATGCCAAATGCCCCCTCATTGCGTGCAAAAATTCTGGATATTATCGCAAAAAACCTTTACTCTTGCGGCCTCCGCATGCTCGCAACGCGCCATGTCCCCATGAACGCACATGTCTTGAGCACGCAAGCGCGGAAGTCCATGCCCATCCTCATGCAAATACTTGTGTGCGAAAGCGAAGACGACGCAGGCGCCTCCCGTACTCGTGTCGCATTCGAACACGCACTTTATGTGGCACGACGCTCGACTGAAAAGGCAGTGTATGAATTTTTACAATATCATAGGCATGATGTGCGCCAATTCTATATACTGAGCATGTCTGCGCGCACCATTGTCTATAAAGGACTCCTCGATGGCGCCCGCCTCGGAGCGCTCTATCCTGACCTCCAAGACACAACGATGGCATCGCATTTTGCCATCTATCACCAACGCTTCTATGCGTCCGGAACCACATCGTGGCGAGCTGTGCAGCCTCTGCGCAGCCTTGCTGCCACAGGCAGGCTTCCTGCGACAGAAACACTCCGTCAGCGTTGGCGTCTTTATGCGCCTCTCCTTATGCCGGAGCTGACACACAAAGAGAAGGATGTGGACTTACAACGCATCCTTCCGGTGATAGACAGCTTGAGCGGCCCGCCCCTTGTGCCTGCTGCCACGGGTGCGGCATTGGATAATATATGTGAATTTCTTTTGCACAAGGGCTATTCCTTGCCCTCTGCCTTGCATTGCCTTTTCCCCTCGCGGCATCATCAGCCCACGCCGGAGCAGCGCTTCCTTGCAGGTGCAAGCCATGCGGTGAATGTGGTGTCCACCGACGGCGACACATGGCTGGCACTCACACATCACGGCGCGCATACGTGCCAATATACGTTGACAGGCGAGGATATTTTGATCGTAGCACCGGCCGCAGGATTCACGGCCATAGACACTGCTCGCGTGAAGGAACAAGGACGCATTGCGCCGGACAGCACACTTTTTATTGACTTAAAAAAGCATCGTATGCTTGTGGACAAGGGGGAATTGTCGGGCACGGATGTTCCCCTCTCTCACGAATGTGAAGGCGGTGATGTGCTGGGAGCTACGAAAGACGACGCGCGTCATGCATCGACAGCGGAGCAAGATGCTACGCTGCACGCTGACACTCGCCATTCGCCATCAGCGGAGCACAATGCCGCAGAGCTTTATCTCCATTTTGGTTTTACTGACAAGGTCGCGGCGCGCATGCGTGACATGTCATTCTTTGCGGAGCCGCTGGCAATTTTTGCGCACAACCCCTGCTTTTTTTCCTACTTCCGCGCCATTGCCAGTCAATTTCATTTGCCGGACAGGTGCGACATTGCTCTTGGGTGCCATGTGCGTGTGCGGCAGAATACCCTCTTAGAGAATGGTCAACTGCCTTATATCTTAGTGGAAAGCGTCGTCATATCTCCCTCTGCGCTCCACAAGCTCTTGGATGCGGTGCGCGACCACGCGCGGCTGGCTCAGGAGCATACGCCTGTGCGTCTTGATGCCTTCTTTACGCTTCCGGACAGCACAGGACTGGCTCAGACAGGAGTGGCGCAAACAGGTCAGGCTCAGGCAGGACAGGCTCAGGCAGGACAGGCGCAAACAGGACAGGCTCAGGCAGAACTGCTGCAAGACGAACGCGGACAGCGCTTGCAAAAAGCCCTCAGCGCTTTGCGCGCACACGCAGAGGACGCCGTCAAAGCGGGCGCATCGGTGCTTGTACTCAGTCACGCCGCCTGCCTTGAGTCCATGAGCGCACACACGGTGCCCATTCCGTCCGTCCTTGCGCTTGCATCCGTGCACAGCCATCTGCTCCGCAAGGATATTCGGCATTTATGCAGTATTATCGCAGAAGTAGGCGATGCGTACAGCCCCATGCACATGGTGCAATTGGTTCACGCCGGCGCCGATGTCATCTGCCCCTTTATGGCGCTTTCCTTCGTGCGCGATGCGGGCGTTGACACCTATATGGACTCGCTCACCAAGGGCATGTGTCGTATTGTGCAAAGCCTTGGTGTGAAGACCATCACTGCGGTGCAAAGCGGTGTCTTTTTTGAGGCGCTTGGTATTGATACGCCCATTTTGCAAGAGCATTTCACGGGCATGCATCCGCGTCTTGCGGGCGTTCATTTTGGACACATTGCTCATGCGGCGCATATGCGCTGGTCGCGCCTGTCGCGCCTGTCGCGCCTGTCGCCCCAGTCGTCCCAGTCGCACAACGCGCAAGAAAATGACGACCCAGAAAGCCACGCTCAAAAAGAGCGCCACCACATCACAGAACGCGTGCGACTCCTAAAAAGAGCGCTGCAAAAAAAGGGACTACGACCTTTTAAAGATTATATAAGCCATTGTCATCATGGTACACAAAAGTATCCGCAAGGTTTACACCATATGCTGACCCTCACCACATCAGCGCCCATGGCCTCGTCGCAGGAGTCCATCGACGACATTTTGAAGCGTTTTGTAGGCATGGGGACGCCCCATTTGAATGTGGTGGCGCTGCGCTGCCTTGAGCACATCCATAAAAGCGTGGGAGCGCAATGGTGCCCCTTGCCGGACGCGCACGGCTACGCGTCCACTGTGGCACAGCTTGACAGCATGCGCCGTGGAAATGCGACTGTGGCTCTTGTGGACGCGGAAGAAGTGCATATTTCGCTCTTGCACAAAGCAGAGCGCGGCGACGCGCACCACGATATGACGACGCTGCACGACGCGGCCTCCCTCATCCATGCTTTACGCAGATTGCAGCCGCATGTGCGTATTTGCGTCATGGTGCCGTCCAGCGCCGGAGTGGGGACATTGGCGGCGGTCTTGGTGAAAGCGGGCGCGCATGCACTGTGGTTGTGCGGCGCGCAACACGGCAGTCAAGGGGTCTTGCAAGAGGAGTATGATCATATGCTTCCTTGGGAATTGGCATTGGCGGAGGTGCAACATGTGCTCTCTGTGCACCGTTTGCGTCGACGTGTACGCGTGCGTTTGCTTGCGCCTTTGTTTACGGGGCGGGATGCGGTGAAGGCGCTTCTGCTTGGAGCGGAAGAATTGTCGACATTGGCGCCCTTACTTGTGAGTCTTGGGTGCCATATGTGCGAGCAGTGCCATGGCGAGTGTCCGGGCGGTTTGCGTGCGGGGGCAGAATATGGGAACTTTTTCGGCGATGTGGCGCATGGAACTCGTTTTTTGCGCTATCTTGCGGAAGACATACGTCATAATGTGGAACAGCTTGGCTATGAGTACATAGATCAAATCATAGGCCGCGCGGACATTATGGAAAAATGCTGTGCCCATGAGCATAAGGGCAGTGTCCTTGATATAAGCGCGCTTCTACAAGGTTCATCCTGCCTCTTGGGTTTGCGCAATGGCACACCAAGCTCTGCGCCCTTCCCCCTCACAGGACTGGAACAGGCGCTGCTTGAAAGGCTCACGCCCCAATATTGCTATGAAGCGGACGCGTGTCATTTTTCGGGCACTGTGCGCAGTTCGGATATGTCTGTGGGAACGCATTTGTCGGGCGAAATTTTACGTCGCAGCACAGAAGAAGCGCATCGTACGCCGTCCGTAGGCACCTATACGGCGAAGCTTTGGGGCAGTGCGGGGCAATGCCTTGGCGCCTTTCTCACGGAGGGCGTCACTGTGTATGTGTATGGTGAGGCCAACGACCATGTGGCAAAGGGCTTGTGCGGCGGTGTGGTGGTTGTGACGCCTGCGTCTGCCGCGCCTATTATAAAGGATGTGCGGGGCGATGGGGTGTACGACGACATTGTGCCTGCGCTCATTGGCAATGCGGCTCTGTACGGCGCTCTTTCCGGCGAGCTGTATGTGGCTGGCAGTGCGGGTGATTATTTTGCTGTGTGTAACCACGGCGCCCATGCGGTCGTGGAGGGTGTGGGTGATAATGCGTGCTTGCACATGCATGGAGGCCGTGTGCTTATTCTTGGGCAATGTGGCAAGAACTTTGCTAAGCATATACACGGAGGCACTGTCTACGTGTACAGGCCGAAAGACGTTTCTCCGGAAGGCTCCTTTGGCGGCGGTGCCTACGCGCCGCACTTCACCTTCATACACGAGGCCGACAGGCAAGTCATCGCTCGCCTCTTAGAGCAGCACATTGCGCACACGCAAAGTCCTCGCGCCGCGCGTATTCTTAGGCAGTGGGAATCTATTATGGACGATTTTGCAAAAATCAGTTGAGTTGTTTTGGTTTTTATTTTTTGTTGATGCAAATGTCGTATGGTTGAACGAGAAACGCAAATGTTTTTGGTGCGATACTCCATGCAATCAGTGAAACAGGATGTATTGGCCTGCTTTTTGCTAGGAAGACAGTAAGGCATCGCATTACGCGTTCAGTGTCATTTTAACGACGGAAAGCTCCATGTCCTTCAAGTTCGGAATGCAAAAAATCTTGGATTATCGGGAACAGCTCGAAGAAGAAGCCAAGGTACGCCTTGCAAAGGCGCAGGCTTTGTTGCTTCGGGAACAAGAGCGAATAACGGGTATGCAAGCTCAGCTTATCCAGATGGAAAATGAGTTATACGAAAACCTTACAATGGACGCCGCCACACGATGGTTGACAGAAAACTACGCAAAGGGATTACGCGCCGATATAGCGCAGAGTTACATGCGTTTACGTCAACTCCAAGAGGCAAAGGAACAGTCCCGCGAACTCATGCTTCTCCGAAGCAAGGAACGCAAGGTTTTGGATAAACTTAAAGAAAAACAAAAAGAGCGACATTTTGCTGCGGAGAAAGAATATGAAAGAAAGACTAACGATGAAACAGCAACACTGCGCCACGGGAAGGTGGCTCTCTAACATTTGCAGAGGGCTCATGCTTCTTGGTTGCATCAAGATTTCTCTGTTCGTAGCCTTGGCTTTTGGCTATCCGCTACCAAGTATCTCTTTTGACTTTTTGCCCGCCGGCAGTACATCAGAAGCTGACACGGCCTCAGTGCACAACGACGGTGCAGGGCAAGACTCCGCCAAGGTTTTGGCGCAAATGATGAAGGACGCCAATGTGTCCGACGCCCATATGCAGGCCGAGGCGCAAGATGGGTATGCACCCGTTGCGCAGCCACAGGCTGCGCCGCAAGGGTCGGATGCTGTGCGCGCTGCAGAAGAATACACACAGCGCCTTGAGGCGATGCTTGCTCAGGAAAACGCACGCCGTCAAAATGGCGGCCAGAACGACAGTCAAGCTGTTGCTGCCGCGCCTGCCCAAAACCCGCGCCCGCTGGCAAGAAAGCCTGTGGAAGAAAACCCGCGCTGGTGGAGTAATCTTCAAAATATCACAAGCTTGCCCATACCTTCCCTAGGTCTTGAGCAAGTCGCCTATGCGGCGACGCTGGACACACCACCGCCGCCGAATGTGCCCCCGGCCGCAGCTTCGCCCTTCATGCCTTCGCAACAAGGCGTCGCACCGCGAAGCGCTGCACCCACAGAGGCCATAGTGCCCGCAGGGACAGCAGGCCCACAAGTGGGTATCGTGCAGCAAAGCCCACTGGTGCCCAATCCTAACCCACCGGTGCCCACACTTCATGGCTATGTGCCGCCGGAAGACCCCATCCGCAAGCAACAGGAGCTTGCACGCCGTGAACAAGAAATTTTGACACTGCAACGTCAAATGGAACAGCGCCTCGAAGAATTGCGTTCGGCAGAAAAGAAAGTACAAGGTATGCTTAATGAAGCCAAGCAAGTGGAAGGCGACAAGGTGACTGCACTCACAGATATGTACGTGAACATGAAGCCGCGCCAAGCCGCGGCGGCTCTTGAAAGCATGGACGAGGCTGTTGCTGTCAAGATTTTGGCTAGCATCCCTGCAAAGCAAGCCGGCGAAATTTTGAGCTACGCAAACCCGGAGAAGACTGCTGTGTTCACCGAAATGTTGACACGCATGCAACTCCAGTAAAAACGCCTCTGTGCCATGACTATCCGATATAAGTGCCTCGTATCCTATGTGGGAACGCATTATTGCGGCTGGCAAATACAGGAGAAAGAAAATCCGCCACCTACCATCCAAGGAGAACTTGAGCGCATCTTGCAAAAAGTTATGGGCAAAAAGTTAGAGGGTCGCCCCCTGCGAGTGCACGGGGCCGGCCGCCCCCCCCCCCGCCTCCACCCCCAACGGCCACTTTGCCAATTGGGCCCGCCCCCCCCCAAAACCCAATAACA
>CAYJGA010000029.1:0-651 GCA_964369255.1 uncultured Desulfovibrionaceae bacterium | reverse complement strand
TTTTTGTGGGGCGCCCGGGGCGTGGGCGGGGGGCAGGCCGCACCGACAGCGGCGTCCACGCAGAAGGGCAAGTTGCCCATTGGGACGCTCCCGCCGACAAAGCCCATTACGACTGGCGCCGTATCTTCAACACACAACTCCCCCGCGACATAGCCGTGCGCCACGTCGAACGCGTCGCAAACACCTTCCACAGCCGATTTGACGCCAAGGCAAAAACGTATCATTATGCCTTCTGGACGGACAAAGACTATGTGCCACCGCGCCTGCGCCCCTTTGTATGGGACTGCGGCGCCTTGGATGTGGAAGCTATGCGCCGCGCCCTGCCAGCGCTGTGTGGGACGCACGACTTTGCAAGCTTTCAAAATGTGGGCACGCCCATAGAAGACACCACGCGCACTGTTTACACCATGTCCCTTGAGCCTGTGGCACTGTCAGGGCTTTTTGTGCCTCACAACGCCCAAGGCTCCCAAGGCTTTCATGACTCCCATGACTCCCACACACTCTTTCAGCTCAGTGTCACCGCCGACGGTTTTCTGAAGCAAATGGTGCGCAATCTTGCAGGGCTTCTTGTAGCAATAGGACAGGGCAAGTGCGCGCACAATGACATCGCGCACATCATCGCCGCCGCCGACAGGCGCAAAGCGCCGCCCA
>CAYJGA010000028.1:0-11312 GCA_964369255.1 uncultured Desulfovibrionaceae bacterium | reverse complement strand
CTCGTCGATAAACAAGGGCTGTGGTTCCTGCTCCAGCAGGTTGACGATCAATTCCTTGCACTTTGAGCCATTATGCCGAGGCATGTCCATATTCTTGCCGCGCACTTCAAAAAGTACACGTTGTAAGAAGGCAGATTGCGACCAGTTTTGCCACACGCGCACATAGGCGCCACCGCGCTCGTAGTAGTAGCGATCGGCGGCCACGCTCTTGCCGCGACCTGCTCGCCCGTAGGCAAGAATGAACCCGCTTGCCATGCGTCCGGACGCAAGCACGGCGTCGGCTGTCTCGTTAAAGCGAGACATGGACTCTGTTTCTATAATGACCTCTTTCATGACCACTCCTTTGTATTTTTTGCCATTGTGTTGTTAATAAAATTGTCATTGCCCCATTCTGTCATTGCGAGGAGCTTGCGACGCGGCAATCCAGCCTAACCAACCTGCGACTTGTAAAAGTCCCGCATCTTATCAAAGCGCCTCTTGTGGTTTCGCGTGTATTCTTCACTCTGCTCAAAATGCTGCATCCACAGGGCATCCTCTTCAATCAACGAAAGACCCTTGTCGTACATGATACTGAACAAATACGAATACCTATCAAGACTATCCACAAAACGCTTCAACGTGGACGGCGTGTATTCTCCCTTGGCACGCTGCTTTTCAAGGGCTTTCGCTTTCGCTTCCTCAAAGGCCGCAACCTCTTCCGGTGTCATGGGTGTCGCTTCCACAGGTCGTGCGGCCTTCACAACGCGCTTTTGTTCAGCCTGTAAGGCCTTGGCTTGCGCCTGCGCTTCCGGCACGATGACACTTTCAGTCATAGCCTTGATGCTTTCAAAGGATGTGCGCTCCTGACGCTTCTTGAGCCGCATGGCATCTTCAAAAGCCAATTTCTGCGCCTCTGTGCCAAGATGTTCCGCGGCGGGATGGATGCCGTGGGCGATGCCATAGCGTTCACGGCTTCGCGCATCGCATAAAAATTGCCCGTCAAGTGTGTATACTTTGACACAGTGGGGGCTATATACGCTGTCATAACGCACCAGAATTTCATGGCGACGGCTGGCAAGCGCCTCGTCCCAAAACAGCATGCCATTAAGCCTAAAGCCGTCCTTTGTAATGGTTCTCACTTCTTGTGACATCATGAGCATGTCGAGGCGCTCAATGTCCTCAAGGCTCATTTCACTGCGCCCCGCTTGGAAAACTTCATGGGGAGTACGCCCATTGAGATGCGCCGCACGGTTCGGACGATTGACATACTGCGTGAACCACTGCATGACAGCCGTATGCGTTTCTTCAAGTGTCAGCGGACGACCGCCCATGCCCTCGTAAAGTTTCTGATGCAATTTTTCATTGCGATGCAAACGCGCGGGCTTATTGTTGATATTATTGCCCACATAGGAGGGCACAAAGACTTCCATTTCATGCATGGTGCCAAAAAAGCGCTCAATGGTTTTACTCTGCCCGTGATATGGCCACGCATGAACGACCTTACAGCCGAGACTTTCATAAAGGCCACTTATCCCCACTTGCGCAAGGTCGCGGCTGCCCTCAAAGAACTTGGCACGGAACGCACGACCGTTGTCGATGTAGACAACGCGCGGAATTTTCCCCAAACACATGCACGTCCTGCGAAAAGCGGAGCTGATGCACTGGATGTTTTCCGAGGCCATGATTTCCCAGCCAAGGGGATGATTGCTCGCACCGTCAAAGAACAGCAAAAGCGTCATCCTTTTAGGCTTGCCCGTCTCTGGATTGAGCGTTTCAAAGTTCAAAACGTGCCCATCGGCAATCACAATATCGCCCACTTCCACAAGCGACCAGTCCCGCATGATGGAGATTGCGCACTTGTCGTTCCACGCCTTCTTTCCTTGTGTAAAAAGCGTAAATTCATCAAAACAGTGGGCAATATATGCGTTAACAAAGCGCCGTATGGTGGGTTCAGAAGGCACAAAGATGCCCATTTCTTCGCACTTTGCCTGTATGCGCCGCGCACACTGCGACACCTTCGGGGCATTGGGATGGAGCACTTGACCCAAAATGATGGTCTCGTGCTGCGGAGTAAGAACAGTATAGCCCTTCTTGAAAAGGCCGCGCTTGTCTGCCAAAACATGGACACCGTCCGCTTTCTGCGTGCTGACCTTCCAGCGCTCAAGCGTCTTCCACGACACGGAACCGATGACATCATATATATAATGATAGGCGGCGCCGCTTTCATAAAGCGCTATAAACTCTTCCTTTATTTTGAGACTGCGCCCATAGAGCGCAAGGTGGTCTTGATAGGATCGCACAAGGTCTGCCTTAAGCTTTGCCACATGGACTTTCTCTTCTGAAAAGTCTTGTCTTTCACGCGTTCTCACGAAAGCAGGGGGAACTATGTCAACAGGCGCAGATACCGGCACAAGACCTTGCTCTTCTGCAAGCCGCACGGCAAGTTCAAGGCTTGCCTGATGCACGGCCTTTTGCGTGTCAAGCGGCATGGAGGAAAAAAGCCACTCATTGCCGCCGCCACGACCCGAACGCGGACGTGAATGCCAGCCTTCGGATTTCGCCTTTTTATCAACATTTTGCCGTGCAATTCCAATAAGTCCGACCAACTCTTGTGTCGTATATGCTTCTTGCAGTGCCATATGCCCCGTCCTTGCTATTTTTAGCCCTTGAAAAATGGCCTTAAGTAGTATACTTTTCCTTCATGGAGTGCTTATGAAAAAAACTGTCGAACACAATCCGCCACTTGACTTAAATTTTCCATTGGAACGGAAACACATCTTAAACCGCTTTTCTTTGCCGAATACGGTGTTTTCACCTCTTTTAGTATGCGACAAAAAGGAAAAGCTTTTGTTCCTATTGAACAGCAAGCCTCATCTTCCATACCAAAAACCTGCCTTGCCTTGCTGTAAAAAAGATCCCTCTTTGCATCACATTCTAAGATGTCTGAAAACGGCACAGACCTTTCTTTTCCTACAGACGCAAGCTCTTGAAGAACTTCTTCCAAGGAAACTTCCCCACGTTCTATTAGCTTACTCGTACAATATAAAACACGGCCACCTTCCCACGCCCCAAGCTTTTCAAGTATGGTGTCAAGAGACTCGTGGTTCCCTGCCTCTCTTAATTGAAGGCATTTCTCTTGAAGACGACACCGGGCGCACATGTCATTTGGATTTGAATTTGTCATTACATCCTCTCTCACTTTTTGATTATTCCAAAACATTACCGATACATGTACTTGAGCCATTGCGCTTGGCTATTGTTTCGTACAATGAAAGTATTGCCGAATGCTTTGCCCACGGTCTGGACATTATCCCCTTCTATATCCTCGACGAACTGGCTGGACTACTCCCGCCAACTAAGCCTCTGAAAGAATACGATATATAACTTACTCCACCTCATGCCCTCTTGGGTCAAAAAGTTTTTCATTTGCTTATAAAAGTCTTGTGTTTAGCTATGTGTAGCCCTGTTCAAAATTTCTTGACGCTCTTCCGAGGTGGTACATGAAAGAACTATCAGCAGAAGCTTTTTATTCAGCCCTAGACGCTCTCTTTCCAGAGGGTCACTCTCCGCATACGCACACAGAAGCGGCAAAGCGCATTCCATCAATTGCTCTTTACGCGCACTATCCAGTAGAGCTAAACTACCTTTGCATACAGAAAGTATTCCTTTGCACTCGCTGCTTTTCTCAAGAGCCTGTGGCGTTAACCCGTCAAGATGTTTTTTCATTTGCAAAAGCAATAGATTCAGATTTTCTGACAAGCCTATCATTTGATAAGCATGGCTGCATTCATCAAAAGGCAATGTCCCTTGGCTGGATTGTTTCACAGCACGATTACGAAGGCCAACACGTCGCCTACTGCCTCTGCCCTTCATGCCAGAAGGCTGACCTTGAGAGGTTTCGGAAAGCTCACGAAACCTTTTATCAAAAGACATAAAGCTCTCAACCATTACGCCACCTCATGACCCCTTGGGTCAAAAAGAAGTTTTTCACTGATACCCAATTTCTTGAGTGCATTCAAAACACACTCTGTGTGCCTAAGTCCGCGTATTGTGCGTCCCACCGTTTGGTCTGAAACGCCCAACTCGCGGGCAAGGCTTGCGGCTGTATACCCCTTCATACGCATTTGATGGACAATAAGATGGCTTTTTGCGCCCCTCTTTGCCCCAAGACTACGCTTAATTTCAGGCGTCATTCCATGTGCCACAAGTCACCTCCACTCTTTTCTGTTTGACTCTTTTTTGTCGCGCTGGTAATGGTCGACCCGTGCCGACGTTTTGACCAGTGCGCAAATAAAAAGTAACCAATTAGTTTCTTTTGGTCAAGCACAAAAGAGAATATTTAGTTATTTTTTTTGATGTCTTTATTATTAAGGTGGTTTGCATGAGCTTAAGTGAAAGGTTGAAGGAAGAGCGTAAAAGACTGTTTATGACGCAAGAAAAGCTTGCAATACTTACATTTACAACAAAAAAAAGCATTGGAACGTATGAAAAAGCTCATACAGTTCCAAGCGCTACGTTTTTGGGACATCTTTCTTCTCTGGGCTTTGATGTTGTCTACATATTAACAGGCACCCGCTCCGACACCTCCCCTTTTACAGAGGAAGAGAAGCAACTTGTGGAGCTGTACAGGTCTGCCAACGCCAGCATAAAGCTCGCAGTGCAGGCCACGCTTAACAGCGGCGTGAAGGCAGGACACACAGTGAACGTGCGCGGCAATGCCAACAAAGTTCACATTGAGTGAATTTTTTGACCACAAAAAAAATGGGAAGTTCCACCGAAGTCGGCGTGCTCCCCACCATGTTGACATTAACAAAACGATCATGGCCAAAAAAGTTTTAAAATTTTTTTGGGTGCATGTTTAAAAAACACAAAAAAAAATTTCCTCAATCAATTTGAGGAAATATAAAAAAAACTGGGTGCATGTTTGGGTGCATGTTTGACGCTTTTTGAGAATGTCTTTCAGTTTTATTTTTTGCTGTGTATTATATTGAAAATGAAGGCTTTATTTTTGTTCTGTGAATATTTGCATTCTCACTTTATTTGAAATGTGTCAAAAAATTATACACATTTTTGCTTAAATTCTCATCTTGCCGATTGCCCTATTTTTTCTTGCCATTTTGCTTGTAAGTCCTTATCAGTCAAGCATTAGTCAACCATCCGTCAACCACCTTCCGCATATACCGCCATTCTCATCTATCGTGCCCCCCTATACTGTTGGAACAAGCGACTCTTTAGTTGCGTCCAAGGCCGGGAGTGTGAGGAATAGAACACCCATGCCTTGGGGAATAACTCCGCCGCTGCTGAGTCGGTATTGAGCTCCCGGCATTCGCCATATGTATTTCTGTCTTTTTGAGGCGATGCCATTCTTTGCACTTCAAAGAAAGGAGCACGACCTATGATGTATACGCATACGCAAAGCGCAGCTAGTGACAAGCAGGACGAGCAGGCCGAGCAGGACGAGCAACGCGCCCACATGAAGGCGCACACAAAGCGTCTCGCCTATGTCAACAAGCTTTGTACATCCCCTTTCGAGCATGACAGACGCATGTATCGACTTTATCACGCCGCCGGCTGTTTTTCACCGCGAGAGCTGGCAGACTTCCTTAAGACAAGCACGGGCGCCATTGCCAAGGCGCGGAAGAGCGGCATCATTCCTGATGCGTGGCTTTTGCTGATACTTCGTGCGTGCAATGTGCATCCGGATTGGATAGTGTTAGCAAAAGGCCCCATGCATGTCGAAAGAACACCAGAAGGTGAATATGAAAGCTTTCAATCTATATCAGAGCGACGCGAAGACATAACTGTGCTCAACAGCATTTCATCCTTCGCATTGACACAGGAGCTTTTGCGTCGTCTTGCTCTTGCTAATGGCTGAAAAACATTTAAGAAGTGGTCGTTGTGGACATTCGATGTGAATGCTGTAGGCGCACGATGCGCACGACGCCTCCTGAGACTGTGTGTCGCTCATGTATTTTGTAGCCTGCTTTATGAAGAAAGCCTTCTAGTCCGCCCTGCTGCATGAATACTTTATAATTTGCGTAGTGTGAACCGCCGGCGATGCTTTCCAATGTGTGCGCGAATGCTGCTGCGGGGAGGGAGAGATTGCGCTCTGCGAGGCAGTAATCGGCAATGATGACGCACTGAGCTACACGGTGCATTTCTTTTAAGACGTGAAAGGCTGTGTCTAGGGGCATGGTGTGCAGAGCCATGCAGAGTGTGGCGGTGTGGATGCTTTGGGAGGTAAAGGGCAGGTGGGTTGCGTCTGCGCGCATGAGGTGTACGCAGCTGCGGAAGGGGGCTGTATATTTTTGGCATTGTGCCAACATGTGTGCGTCCATATCCAAACCGATGCACGCGCCGCCCTGACCCGTCAGGTTCTGACCCGTCAGGTCCTGACCTGTCATGTCCTGACCTGTCATGTCCTGATCTGTCATGTCCTGACCCTTTGCGACATGCATAGCTTGCGCTGTCATAGTGAGTAAGCCACCTGCACCGCAGCAACAGTCGAGGAGACGAAAGTTTCTTGGGAGTGTGTGAGGTAGAGCGAGGCGCACAATGTGCTGTCGCATGGATGAGAGAAGAGGGGCGAGGAGCGGCTCATAGAGCGCTGCGCCTATGGCTTGCTTTGACATGAAAAAAGTGGGGCGCTTGGGAAGTTTTGAAAATTTGGGAGAGGAGGGCATCACACCTGCTCCAATGCATATGCAGCGTTCTCTGTTTCTAAAAGCGTGCTCATGTGTCTGAGAAGGTGTGCTATTTCAGGGGAATCTCCGATGCAGTCGTCGATGTGCTTCATAAGATTTTGCAAGTATCCCGCTGAGGCGAGGGTTTTGCGAGTGGTTTTGAAGTGGAGGTCATGAAACCACGAACACAGTAATATTTTAAAATCATTTATATAAACGATGTCATTGTAGGACGCTAAACGGTTTTCAAGTACTGCTTTGACAATAAGCGGCGACCATGCATGCGGTTCATCCTTCGCATAAAAGACCACAGCAGGATCAGCATCTTTATCGCCGTTAAAGTGTGCCACCATGACGCGAAATATATCTAATTTATCTGCATCACGCACGGCCGTACAAATGAGGCGGAGCGGTTGTGCAATACCCTGTGGCACGCAAAAACGATTGTGCATTCCCACAGAAGCCAAGACGGCGTGGCGCACATGTGCTTCTTCGCGTTGTAGCCAACCTTGTTCTTTGAGTACTTTGACGCCCAAAAGGCCGTGATTGACAGAGCGACTGTCTCTGAATGTGCGCCAGCGTGCGAATTGTGGAAAGCGCGCTACGTCGTGGTACAATGCAGCAAGAAGGCAGGTGCGGGCATGCGGCGCAAGGCATGGCTCTTGGGATATGAGTGAGCGCATATGCTGCACAACACGCTGTGTGTGTGCAATTTTTAGCTCAAGTATGCCGCGTTGTGCTTGTTCTGCATCGAGAAAGGGTTGTGTATAGGCGGCGAAGGCGTCTTCGTGGTATTGAATATTTGTGTGCATGGAGGGTGTATAGCGCATAGCTTATAATAATGCAAGATGTATAAAATGCAGAAAATGTGAAAATTACCTTTTGTTTCACGATAAATGTCTATAAAATGTCATGTTTCGAGCTTTTGTGTGGAATTTATCCCAAATTGAGATTTGCATTTATTTGACAATTTGATACACTTTCCCATTGCGAACGATCCATTGAAACGTGTCGCTCGCGTATGCTGCATCTAAACGTGTCCTAAGGAAGTGCTATGTCATCGTTTGTTCATCTCCATTGTCATACGGAATACAGTCTTTTAGATGGTGCTATCCGTCTGAAAGACCTGTGCAATCGTGCTCATGAATGGGGCATGCCCGCAGCCGCCATTACAGACCACGGCAATCTCTACGGTGCCACCCATTTTTATGCGCAGTGCAAGAGTGTCGGCATAAAACCTATCATCGGTTGTGAAGTCTATGTCTGTCATGACCATACGGACAGAGAGAGCGATCGTGCGCGTAAGCGTCATCACCTTGTGCTTCTTGCGCAAAATACGCTTGGCTATCACAACCTTGTGCGACTTGTCACCGAGGGTTGGCTTTATGGGCTTTATTATAAGCCTCGTGTCGACAAAGAAATTTTGCGAAAATATTCTGAAGGGATTATTGCCCTTTCCGCGTGTCTTGCGGGCGAAATCCCCCGCGCCATCGTGGCAGGAAATATGGATGGCGCACGCGATCTCATCCAAGAATATGCGGACATCTATCCCGACCGCTTCTATCTTGAAATACAAGAAAATGGGCTGCCCGAACAGACCATCGTCAACAACGGCCTGTTGGAGCTTGCAGAAAGCACACATATTCCTCTTGTTGCCACAAATGATTGTCACTATTTAGAAGCCACAGACGTTCATGCGCACGATGTTCTTTTGTGTATCCAGACAACGACCCATATACATGACCCTAAAAGAATGCGTTTTGATACGCGAGATTTATATTATAAATCAGCGGAACAAATGTATAAAGAATTTTCGCATGTGCCGCAGGCGCTGGAAAATACTTTGCGCATCGCCGATATGTGCAATGTGGAAATGACCTTTGGCAAGCACTTTTTCCCCGTGTACGAAGTGCCGGAGGGCATGACGCCCGCCACAGAATTTCGTCGACTTTCAGAAGAAGGCCTTGCCAAGCGCCTCGCACAGCATCCCGACAGGGAGACGCTTGACCATGAAGCCTACAAGGCGCGGCTTGAGTTGGAAATAAATGTCATCCTCGACATGGGTTTTCCCGATTACTTCCTCATAGTGCAAGACTTTATTAACTGGGCAAAGGAGCATGGTATTCCTGTGGGACCCGGTCGTGGTTCCGCAGCCGGTTCCCTCGTGGCATGGGCATTGCGCATCACAAACCTTGATCCTATCCCCTATAACCTCCTCTTTGAGCGATTTCTCAACAGCGAACGTGTCTCGCTTCCTGATATTGATGTGGACTTCTGCGAACGTCGTCGTGTGGAAGTCATTCGCTATATGGTGGAAAAGTACGGCGAGACATCTGTGGCACAGATTACGACCTTCGGAAAGATGAAGGCGAAAGCTGTTGTGCGCGACGTCGGGCGCGCCCTTGGCATCAGCTATGCAGAAACTGATCGCGTGGCAAAGCTTATCCCCGAAGACCTCAAAATGACTGTGCAAAAAGCCATTAACAGCGAAGCGGAACTGGAAAAACTGTATTTAAATGACACACAGATAAAAAATCTGCTCGATACGTCCTTGCGGCTTGAAGGGCTTTCGCGTCATGCCTCCACCCACGCCGCCGGCCTTGTGGTTTCCGACAAGGCCATGAGTGAGTATCTGCCTCTCTATAAGGGGAAAAAGGGCGAACTTGTCACACAGTTTGACATGAAAATGGTGGAAAAAGTCGGTCTTGTGAAGTTTGACTTCCTCGGACTGCGTACCATGACGCTCATTCAAGACAGCCTCGACGCCATCGCCCATCAAGGAAAGGAAGTGCCCGACCTTGATACACTGCCATTTACGGACACTGCCACTTATGAGCTGTATTCTCGTGGTGAAACGGACGGCATTTTCCAAGTTGAAAGCTCTGGTATGCGTCAATATTTACGACAGCTTAAACCTTCTTGCTTTGAAGATATTATTGCCATGCTGGCGCTTTATCGTCCGGGGCCGCTTGGCTCCGGCATGGTGGATGAATTTATCAAGCGTAAGCATGGTGAGGTGCCCGTCACTTATCCACTTTATATGCTCGAAGAATGCCTCAAGGATACTTACGGCGTCATCGTGTATCAAGAGCAGGTTATGCAAATTGCGCAAATTGTTGCAAAATATACACTCGGCGGCGCTGACCTTTTACGCCGCGCCATGGGGAAGAAAAATCCGGAGGCCATGGCAAAAGAGCGCTCTACCTTTGTGGAAGGTGCGAGTAAGAATGGTATCCCCGAAAAAAAATCCAACGAAATTTTTGACCTCATGGAAAAGTTTGCGGAGTATGGCTTTAACAAGTCGCACTCTGCGGCCTATGCGCTTATTTCCTATCATACAGCCTACTTAAAAGTGCACTATAAAGTTGAATTTATGGCGGCGCTGCTTACGTCTGAAATGGGCACACAGGAGAAGCTTCTCAAGTATGTCGCTGCGTGTAAGGATATGGACATCGAAGTGCTGCCACCTTCGGTCAATATCAGTTTACGCGCGTTTTCCGCACATAAGGACGATGTGATTTTTGGGCTTGGTGGTATCAAGAATGTGGGCGACGAAGCCATTGGTGAAATCGTGAGAGGGCGCACGCCGGACGAGCCTTATGCCTCCCTCTTTGATATGGCGTGTCGTGTGAATTTGCGCAAGGTCACGAAACGCGTCTTAGAGTTTTTGATAAAAAGTGGCGCGTGTGATTGCTTCGGCGTGTCACGTGCTGCCATGCTTGCCTCTCTTGATACAGTCGTAGCACAAGCGCAAAGCAAGGCGAAGGCGAAGGCTTCTAACCAGATGTCACTCTTTGCTATGATACCTGCTGCGGCGCAGCCTGCGAAATTGCCCGGTGTGGGGCTTGAGTGTCCGGAAGCCCATCTTCCGGAAATGGATGACAGTGAAAAGCTTCGCAAGGAAAAAGAAGCGCTTGGCTTCTTCTTGAGTAGCCATCCGTTGACAGCCTATGGAAAGGAAATTATACGTTTACGGCTTACTCGATTAGAGGACGCACGCGCTATGACGGGCAATGCAGAAATCAGTTGCGCGGTGCTTGTGACAGGCATAAAGGAAGTGCTCACAAAAAGTAAGGGCGAGCGCATGGCCTTTGTGACCGTGGAAGATGTGACAGGTCACGGTGAAGTGACATTTTTTTCAGAACCCTATGCGCGGTGCAGAGAACTCTTGCATTCTGAAGAGCCTATTCTCCTTGAAGCGCGTCTTGACGGTCGCAATGCCCCTGTACAAAGCTATGACGACGAAGAAGGGGAGGATGAGGCGCCGCAAGAATTAAAAATGCTTGGGAATAAGGTTATGGCATTGTCAGAGGGCTGCGCTCAGAATAGTTCCCCCATTTGTGTCTATATTCCGCCGACGCACTTGCGCGAGGATCGCATCCTCGCCTTACAGGCTATTCTTGAAAAGCACAGAGGGCGTGTGGAAGCACAGGCGCAGGTCACTCTTGATGGCTATCATTGCTTTTTAACGCTTGGCCCTCAGTGTTCTGTACAACCGGGGCCTGAGCTCACACGCGATCTCGCCAACTGGAGTGCTGTGGAAAGCGTTTAGAATGTGCTTCCTCAACATCAGGTCATTCTAATTTGTTTTTTTAAAAGGGGTTTGGGGAAGACTTTTTTTCTTGGGGGAAAACTTTTTTTAGGAAAAAA
>CAYJGA010000027.1:9022-11323 GCA_964369255.1 uncultured Desulfovibrionaceae bacterium | reverse complement strand
GCCCCAAAACCCGACACAACCATCACCCTGCCCGAGCGTAAAACGAGTGTTTCTGTAGCACACACAGGCACAGACACCATAGGCACTCGCCTTTCCACACGCCTCAAAGAGCTGTTCAATGCCAGCAACCTCTTTCAGCTCAATGAAAAAAACGAACCTAAAATACGCCTTATTTTGACAACAAAAGCAGAATTTGCCGATCGCCCTCATGTGGGCAGTGTCTATTCTGTCATTTGGAGTTTTAATCAACGCGAAGGCTTACTTGGCTACTTGCTTGCTCACGATGTGGGCGTACTCACACCGGAAGATATTGAAAACCTTGCTGCACAAATTGTGGAAAGAACCGACGGCCTCGCTGTGAAATACGGCTATCTCTTCCAGTAAGTACAGTTTGCAACAAAACAGCTCTTTAACAGGCCGTTAACTAGGAGCTGTTTCTCAATACATCCTTTTAGGTTGTGCCACAGTTCTCAAGAGGTCAACCAAAGTTTTTGTGTAAAACACTCCCATTCGAGAGCGCCGATTGTAGAGTTAAACAGATGGTTCTTTTGAAGGGGCCTGCCCAGCGGGTGCCGAAGGCATAGCCGTTAGGCGAGGAACGAGCCTTACGGCTACAGAGAGCAGAGATGTTTGGGGGGAAAGCTTTTTTTCCTAAAAAAAAGTTTTCCCCCCCCAAGAAAAAAAATTTTCCCCAAACCACTTTCAAAAAAATCCTACGCATTTTACTTGACATTCTTCCAAGCCGCATGCTACCTGCATTGCTGTGCGCCATTGCCTTTCCGTGTTTCAATATTCTGCATCCAGAAGAGTCACGCAGAGCGGCTGCTTCACAAAAAAACCGGAAAGTGCAATGCAAGGTGTTTTGGGATAATTTGGGGTGACATAGGATGTTTCATAACTAACCTCTTGATATTGTAAAGTTGGACATCATGCACAGCAGCACAGAGGAAGGCCATCTATCTAAGCTTGAGCAAGCACACACGACAAGCATCTTGCAAAGATGCCAAATAGGATGCTGGCGCATCCTTATCCCCCTTCCGGATTCCGCTCCAAAGCCTCACGAATCCGGTCACAGCACAGCAGAAGAACGATGCGGCGCCCTCTTTTACGCCCCCCCGCAGCTCCACATTCCCTCCTCCGAAGCGCGCCAAAAGGGCTTGGCAGAAATGTTTTTAGACGACATTATGCTCGCCCACCTTGGCCTGACGGAGCACCTTACACCCCATGAGTGTTACGACTTTTGGTCAAGCCGCATTGTCTGCCAAGAAAGTAGCGCGCAAAATTGCGGCGACTATGAACGACAAAACCTTGATGTTGTGCGTTATACGTGGAACCATCCCCGCGAGGGGCATGTGCGTTTTCGTTGTCGTATGCACAGCGAATTTTCTGCCGACGGGCGCACCTTGATTACAGAGGCCGCCGTCGACCGCCTCGCCAGCAGGGACACTGCCACAGCCATCCTCTCCTCGGACATGGTGAAAACCATGATTGAACACGTTCCTGTAGGAGTAGACGTATGGAATAAGAGCTTGCAGCTTGTGGAAAGCAACCCCGCGTGTTATGGCAAGTTTTTTAAAACAAAGGAAGAGTATTTTGCGCGCTTTGCGGAAGTTTCTCCTGAGTTCCAACCTGATGGCATGTCTTCTGTACTCAAAGCACAATTTCTTTTGCGGCAAGCCTTTGAAACGGGCTTCCATTCGGAACCGTGGGTACACCAAAGTATACACGGCGACCCCATCCCTGCAACAGTCACCTTTGTGAAGCTCTCTGAAAACTATGTCCTCGTTTTTTGCCACGACAGACGCGAAGAGGTAAAAATCCACGCGGAGCTTGCGCAAGCCAAGGAAAAGCAGGAAATCTTGTATGACAATATCCCGCTTGGCTTGTTCCTATGGGCACAGGGTCATATGATAGATTGCAATGCACACTTGCTCAGTCTCTTGGGCGTTGTGGAGAGAGATTTATTCCTTAAAAGCCCCGCCAAATTCTTGCCGCATGTGCAAGCAAATGGTCAATTCTCCCCGCAAGTGCTCGACGCATATCAAATGAAAGCGACGCAAGAGGGCTATTGCAAATTCCCCTTCACATTCATTACCATTGATGGCGACCGTATTCCCACAGAAATGACCATTTATAGTGTTATGCGCGACAATGCGCCTGTCAACTATTGCTTCGCCAGAGATTTGCGAGTGGAAATGGCACTGCAAGAAGAAGTTGAGAAGAATTTGCACTATATGCAAGTTGTCCTCGACTCTTGCCCCTTGGGCGTATCTTTATGGGTTAATCCCGATAAAGCGCTGT